>JAUIEE010000179.1 GCA_030428965.1 bacterium
GCGAGAAGTTCGCGGGCATCTTCGGGCCGCTGGTGTTCTGGCTCGCGATCGAGCTGACCGGATCGGACCAGCGGGCGATCCTGTCGATCATCGTCTTCTTCCTGGTCGGAGGCTTCCTGCTGAGCCGCGTCGACATCGAAGCCGGCCGCAGGGCCGTTCGGTTCGGCGACGCTAGTCCGTGATGAAGAAGGGGCTCGACCAGGCGCAGCCCCCGTCCGTCTGAATGGCCCGCACGTAGACGAAGTCGCCGGCCTCGAGCCCTTCCAGCTCCACGGCCGTCGTGAAGTCCCACGCTTGTTCCCCGCCGATCGACTGAATCTCTCCTCCGCTACGAATGATGTCGATACGCTCGATCGGGGCACAGGCGATGGCGCGCACGTAGAGCAGAGAGGGGTTCTCGAGTTCGGCCTTGGGAATGGAGAGCCCCATGCCCTGGCCATCCAAGGCGCAGCGCAGGACGATGCGCGGTCCGTTGGTGGCATAGACCCGGCGACGCTGGAGGGCCTGGCGTACCCCCTCGCGGGTGAGGTCCTCGGAGAGGATGGCGGCCAGGCCGCCTTTGCCACCGGCGAGGTGGACGAGACCCGGGTGTCCGTCGTGGCTGTCTCCGCTGCCGATGAAACCCAGCGGATAGCCGCGCTCGAGCACGTCCCGCACGAAGTTGCCCTGCAGCGGGCTGTAGATCGGGCTGGGAGCGTCCATGGCTTCGCTGTTGCCGTGTACCGAGGCAACCTCGGTGACCGGTTCCAGTTCCGGGTCGGGGGGAAAGTCCCAGTTCGTGGCGACCGGGCCGCCGGCCGAGTGGTGGGCGAAGGTCAGGGCGTCGCTGCCGCGCAGGGCATCCCACAGCTGGGTCGGCGTCTCGTAGGCCGGATCGATGGACGAGAGCACGGGTCCGTCGTCGCCGAAGTAGAGCACGTGGCGGTGACCGTGGATCCAGCTCGTCCATTCGTAGCCGAGCAGCGTGACGAAGCGGCCGGGATCGTTGAAGCGTGCGGTCGTGGAGCGAATCTGCTCCCACATCTGGGGATCTTCGTCCAGGAAGAGCATGCCCCAGTGGTCGTGGTCGGTCAGGGAAACCACGTCCAGACGCGCCACGTCCCGGGCGTAGACGAAGTAGTCCTCCGGGGTTCCGGTTCCGTCCGAGAGGTTGGAGTGTCCGTGGAGGTCGCCCCACAGCACCCTGGGGGTCGCTTCGGCGACGAGGCAGGGGTTGCTCTCGCCGACGATCTCGACCGGCCCCTGATCTCCGTCGCCGACCAGGCGGGCCACCATGCGCACCACGCCCTGTTCCGTGGGCCGTACCGTGATCGCGATCAGGCCCTCCATGTCCGCGGTCAGGCGCACCGGCGTTGCCCACTCGACCGTCTCCGGCACGGCGACGATCTCCACTTCCCCCTGGAAGGGGACGCCTCGGTTGCCGAACGCGTCCAGAACGGCGATCCCCAGCGGAACTTCCTCCATGGGCGCTGCGGTGCTGGGGAGCGTGAGCTGCAGCCGCCGAGGGGGTCCCGGCAGCACCTCGATGCTCGGAGAATCGGCCAGGACGCGATGGATGCCATCCCCGTCCCCATCCACGCCGACCCAGAAGCGCGAGTCCTTCTCGGCGTACGTGTCGCTCTTGGCCTGGGCCTCTCCGGCGCCGTAGACGATGCGGAGCTGTTCTCCCGCGGCCAAGGGGCGTCCCTGGATCTTGACCTCGAACCACTGGGGAACATCGACCTCGAGCTCGACCCCCTCGGCCAGGCACTCGGCCGTCGTGTAGCCGGGCGCCTGGGGCACGCGGTTCTGGGGAGGGGACCAATCCCAGAAAGGCGAGACGATGAGCCTGACCGCGCCTCCCACCTCGATCCCGAGCGGGCCGGCTTCGTAGACGATCGTCCAGGTGTGCCGGGACCCGACGGCGACCGGCCCGCGGTCCGCTTCCTCGAGCCAGGCGCGACCTCCGCCGTCGGACGGATGGCGCTCGGCCGCGGCGCTCTCCCGCAGTTCCTCGAGGGTCTGCCTCAGGGCGGTCGGGGGATCGCCCGGATGACGCTCGTCGGCGGGAGCATCGCTCGGCTCCTGGGCGCGTCCGCAGGCGAAGGCCAGGAGGAAGGACAGAGCCAGGGATCGAGAAGCCGCTTGGAATGGCCGTTCGACGGTGCCCATGGCGAGACTATAGTCCCTGGGTGCGTTCAGCCGAACCGTAGGTTCCTGGGAGTGCGTGGGGCATGTACGACATACCGGAAATCGCCGCGACCCTGCTCGGTGTCTTCACCGGCCTGGGGCTGGCGGCCGCCTGCGGGTTTCGCGTCTTCGTGCCCATGCTCGTGGCTTCCCTGGCCGTGCGTGCGGACCTGATCGACGTTCACACCGACTTCCTCTGGCTGGAGAGCACCCCTGTTCTGATCGCCCTGGTGCTGGCGACCCTGCTCGAGATCGCGGCCTACTACCTACCCTTCGTCGACAACCTGCTGGACACCGTGGCGACGCCCGCCGCGGCCGTGGCGGGGGCGACCCTGGCCTGTGCTTTCTTCGTCGATCTCGACCCCTGGCTACGCTGGAGCCTGGGCATCATCGCCGGGGGCGGCCTGGCGACCGCCGTTCAAGTTCCCACGGCCGCGACCCGGGCGGCCTCCTCGGTCAGCACCGCGGGGGTCGGCAACGTGGGGGTGGCGACGGGCGAAACCCTGGGGGCCTCGCTCCTCGCGGGGCTGTCGGTGTTCACCCCCGTGGTCGTGCCGATGGTTCTGATCGCCCTGTTGGTCTCGGTCGTCCACTTGAAGCGCAAGCTGCGCCGCCGGGGCTGAAGCCGTCCCCCGTCCGCGCCGCTGCGAGGAACGCGGGATGTCCAGGTTGTGCCCCAGGGGCGATCTCGGGGCAGCGCTTTGACCCGCATGCGGTTATCCTGGGCGCCATGAGTACACAAACGGGCACGAAGCTGGACGTCAAAGCCGCCACGACCTGGATCGAGGACGTTTGGGAGAAGGAGATCTACCCGACCCTCGAGGAGTACGTGGCCATCCCCAACAAGTCGCCGCTCTTCGACGCGAAGTGGAAGGAGAACGGGCACATGGATCGGGCCGCGACCCTGATCGAGGACTGGTGCCGCAAGAGGAAGATCCCCGGTCTGCAGGTGGAGCGCGTCGAGCTCGAGGGACGCACCCCCTTGATCTACATGGAGATCCCCGCTCGCGTCGAAAGCGACACGACCGTGCTGCTCTACGGTCACCTGGACAAGCAGCCGGAGATGGTCGGCTGGCGAGACGACCTCGGCCCCTGGAAGCCCGTCCGTGAAGGAGACCGGCTCTACGGGCGTGGCGGAGCCGACGACGGCTACGCGGCCTTCGCTTCGCTGACCGCGCTGGAAGTGCTGGCGCGTCAGGGCATTCCCCATGCCCGCTGCGTGGTGTTGATCGAAGGCTGCGAGGAGAGTGGAAGCTACGACCTCCCCTTCTACATCGACCATCTCGCCGACCGAATCGGCAAGCCCAACCTCGTGGTTTGCCTGGACTCGGGTTGCGGCGACTACGACCGCCTCTGGAGCACGACCTCCTTGCGCGGCATGGCGAGCGGCGAGCTCAAGGTGGAGATCCTGCGCGAGGGCGTGCATTCGGGAGACGCCAGCGGCGTCGTGCCCGACAGCTTCCGCATCCTGCGTTCGGTCTTGTCCCGCCTCGAGGATGCGGAGACCGGAGAGATCAAGCCGAAGGAGCTGCGGGTCGAGATCCCCGCGCAGCGCGTCGAGCAGGCCGGCGTGGCTGCCCGCGTCCTGGGAGAAGCGGTTCACGCGAAGTTCCCGTTCGAGAAGGGAGCGGGACCGATCGCCGCTGACATCACCGAGCTGGTGCTGAACCGCACCTGGCGTCCGGCCCTGGCCGTGACCGGGGTCGACGGACTGCCCGCCCTGGCCAATGCCGGCAACGTCCTGCGGCCCCAGACGGCGATGAAGCTGTCCCTGCGGCTGCCGCCCACCGTGGATGGCGAGAAGGCTGCCCAGGTGCTCAAGGAGCTCCTGGAGGCGAACCCGCCCTACGGGGCCAAGGTGAGCTTCCAGGGGGCCGAGGGATGCGACGGCTGGGACGCGCCGCCCCTGGCGAGCTGGCTGGAGGAGGCCGTGGCAGCCGCATCCCAGAGCTTCTTCGGCCAGGAGCCCGCCTACATGGGAGAGGGGGGTACGATCCCCTTCATGGGCATGCTGGGGGAGAAGTTCCCCGAGGCCCAGTTCTTGATCACCGGGGTGCTCGGCCCCGAGTCGAACGCCCACGGTCCCAACGAGTTCCTGCACATTCCGACGGCCAAGAGGCTGACCGGCTGCGTCGCCCACGTGCTGGCGGAGCACCTCGTGCGGACGTCCTAGTTTTCTGGCCCCGGAAGCTCCCCGGGCCGAATTCCCGGATTCGGGAAGGCTGGGGAGTTTCCCGCAGAACTCCAGGGGCGCCTCAACGGAGCCGGGGTCTTGGCCGATGTACGCGGTCGACCCCATGTCCTCGAGTATGTCGGATGCGAACCCGGCTCTCCCGGCCGCCATCAAGAGTCGCCTCGAAACGCGACTCTTCTCGGGAGAGATCGAACTGCCTTTTCTGCCCGCCACGGCGGCAGAAGTGATGGCTACGTGTCGGAACGATGATTCCGACGCGCGCAAGATCGCGGATCTGATGCAGCGCGACCAGTCGCTGGCTGCCCACGTGTTGCGCGTTTCGAACTCGGCCGCCTACGCACCCAAGGAACCCATCGTCTCTCTCCAGCAGGCCGTCAGCCGCCTGGGAACATCGACCGTGTGCGAGATCGCCATCGCCGTCTCCCTCAAGGGGCGCGTGTTCGATGTTCCCGGATGGCGGGTCAAGGTAAGGGAGCTCTGGATCCACTCGGCCGCCACGGCCGTCTTCGCCAAGGAAGTCGCCCGCATTCGGCGTTTCAACGTCGAGGGCTCTTTCCTTTGCGGGCTGTTGCACGATGTCGGCAAGCCCCTGGTGATGCAGGCACTCCTGCGGACGGCCAAGGAAGAGACCGATCGCTCGGTCCCTCCGCGCCTGATGGACATGGCGATGGCCGAGTTCCACGAGCGGGTCGGGGCCCTGCTGATCGAAGCCTGGTCGCTGCCCGAGTGGATGAAGCACGTGGTGGCCAACCATCACAACTACTCCTCGATGGAGGAGTACCGCGAAGAGACCATGATCACCCACCTCACCGATGAGCTCTGCCACTGGGCCCTCGAGGAAGGGACGACCCAGGAAGACTTCCCCGTCGAGCTGCCCGTCATCGCCGACATGGGCCTGTACGCCGACGAGATCACCCAGCTGCTCGACATGCGCGGCCAGGTCCTCGACGTGGCGGAGTCCTTCCTGTGAGCGAGGGGACCGAGAGAGTCGATCTCCTGGTGCTCGGGGGAGGACCCTCAGGGCAGAAGGCGGCCATCCAGGGCGCCAAGCTGGGCAAGAAGGTCCTCCTGATCGATCGCAGCAACCGCGTGGGAGGCGAGTGCGTCCACCGCGGCACGATCCCGAGCAAGACCCTGCGTGAGAACGCGGTCTATCTTTCCGGCCTGCGAGCACGCAGTGAGGGCCTGCTGGACATCCAGCTGTCCCCGGACATGAAGGTCTCGAGCCTGATGCGCCGTTTGCGCAAGGTGCTCAGCGCCCACGAGGACTTCATCTCGGCGCAAATGGAGCGCAACGACATCGAGGTCAAGCGCGGCCACGCCCGCTTCCTCTCGAACACGACCGTGCGACTGGAGGAGCCGGGACAGAGGTTCTCGACCATCGAGGCCGATGTCATCGTCATCGCCACCGGGTCGCGCCCCCGGGATCCCGAGGAGATCCCGATCGACCACGAGCACGTCCTCGACAGCGATTCGGTCCTGTCGATGATCTACCTGCCCGAGTCCATGACGGTCCTGGGGGGAGGCGTGATCGCGACCGAGTTCGCCAGCACCTTCGCCGCCCTGGGGGTCAAGGTCACCATGGTGGATCGCAACGAGCGACCCCTGGCCTTCCTCGAGAAGGAGCTGACCGACCTCTTCCTCGAGAGCTTTGCCAAGGCCGGGGGACGCTTCCTGTCGGGTCGTAAGGTCGAGTCGGTCGAGTGGGACGGAATGTCGACCGTCTTCACCGAGCTCGAGGACGGCCAGGTCCTCTCCTCCCAGAAGCTCCTGTGCGCCATGGGGCGCATCGCCAACGTCCATCACCTCGGGCTGGAGCAAACCGACGTCGAGCTCGGGCCACGGGGTCACGTCGAAGTCGACGAGCACTGCCGCACCTGTGTTCCGCACATCTACGCGGTGGGGGACGTCATCGGGCCGCCGGCTCTCGCGGCAACGGCGGTCGCCCACGGACGACAGGCCGTGCGCCACGCCTTCGGCCTGGAGGGCGAGAACTCGCTGGCCTCCATACCGATCGGGATCTACTCGATTCCCGAGATCGCGAGCGTCGGGCTGAAGGAGTCGGAGGCCATCGAGCGCTACGGCAGCGCCATGGTGGGCAGCTCCTCTTTCCATGAACTGGCCCGCGGTCAGATCAACGGCAACGTCTCCGGGCTGCTGCGTCTCGTTTCCGATGGGCAAGGCCGACGCCTGCTCGGCGCCCACATCGTGGGGGAGGGCGCGACCGAGCTGATTCACGTGGCCCAGATGGCGATCTGCGGGGGGCTGGAAGTCGATGCGTTCCTCGAGAACGTGTTCAACTTCCCGACCCTGGCCGAGGCCTATCGCGTGGCCGCCATCGACATCATCGCCCGTCGCCCCGAGGGCCTGCGGCGCGTGGCCTAGAAGAGGCTGGCCTGGCCGCGCTCGAAGTCGAGCAGCCTGCGCTTGATCTCGAGTCCGCCGCCAAAGCCGACCAGAGCTCCATCGGAGCCGATGACCCGGTGGCAGGGAATGACGATCGGAATCGGGTTCCGGTTGTTGGCGCGCCCCACGGCGCGCGAAGCGCCCGGATCCCCCACGCGCCTGGCGAGCTCGGCGTAGCTGATCGTCTCTCCGAAGGAGATGCGCCGCAGCTCACTCCAGACCCGCGTCTGGAACGGCGTGCCCGACGCTTCGAGCCGGACGTCGAAGTCCTTGCGCTGCCCGGAGAGGTACTGCTCCAGCTGGTCTCGAACCTCCGAGCCCGTTCCGTCCGACCAGGAAAGCGGGCTCTGGGACTTCAGCTCGGCTTCGAGCTCGGGCAAGGTCGTGGCCGCGAGGAACGTCATGCGCACCACGACGTCCCCGCGCTGAACGACGGCGATGTCGCCGAAGGGAGAAGGAACCCGGATGCCCGAGAGCGGCCTCATCCCGGGTCCCCCAGGGCCGCGCTTCGGAACCCGGCGAAGACGTCGCGCCGCTCGGGGAGGAAGAAGTTGCGCAGCCCGTTGTGCAAGAGCCTCGACCGCGTGGCGAAGGAGCCACCCCGCAGGACGCGATGGGTTTCGAACCACGGCAGGGAGTAGTCCGCGTAGGCTCCGGGCGCGAAGCCGGGGTAGGGCAGGAAGGCGCTGGCCGTCCATTCCCAGACGTTGCCGAGCATGCCCCGGCAGCCGTGGGCGCTGTCGCCGAGGGCCAGAGCATCGACCGAGATGGGGTGAGGGGTTTCGAGGTCCAGGTGGGCGCGGTCGGGGCCCGGAGCCTCGGCGCCCCACGGGTAGCGGCGCGGGGGGCCGGAGGAAGGCGCCGAGAGGGAGGCGGCGTACTGCCACTCCGTCTCGGTCGGCAACCTGCGTCCGGCCCAGCGACACCAGGCCTCCGCCTCGAAGGCGTTGACGTTCACGACCGGCAGCCGGGGGCCGATGGGGGACCACTCGTCATAACGCCGGACCTGCCACGTCTTGTCGGAGCGCCGGCTCCAGTAGACGGGATGTTGCGCACGCTCCGACTGCTTCCAGGCCCAACCGGGCTCGCTCCAGAACTCCCTGCGGGTGTAGCCGCCGTCTTCCAGGAACTCGAGGAACTCGGCCTCGGTGACCGGTCGGCGGGCCAGGGCGAACGGCTGGACCTCGACTTCGTGGGCCCACTGCTCGTTGTCGAAGGCGAAAACCTCCTCCGGTGAAGCTCCGGCCACCAGGGTCCCGCGTGGAAAGGCGATGTCGCCTTCGATCTCCGCCCCCTGGGGAGCTTGCGGCGTGCCGCGGTGTCGAGGGCCGGGGTAGCCCAGGGTCTGGCGCAGGTAGATCAGGGCCTCGCCGTGCATGTCCTCGTGAAACAGGGCCAGGAGATGAAAGGCCTTTTCCTCCGCGGTCCACTCCACCGACTCGA
This sequence comes from bacterium, assembly GCA_030428965.1. GTDB lineage: Bacteria > Planctomycetota > UBA1135 > UBA1135 > JAUIEE01. The sequence continues at coordinate 8,213 of JAUIEE010000179.1, forward strand.
GTCGCTCGAGCACGCGCTCCAGGATCCGATCCATTGTGTCCAGCGTCGCTCGTGGACCGGGCAGCTCGAGGTCCCAGCGCGTGTGGTGATGAACCTCGCTGGAGTTGTACAGCAGGTCTCCCTTCGAAAGCAGGGCAGCTCGGCCGCCCAGGTGGCGCAGGATCCAGCGCTCCTGGAACCACCCGACGTGACCCAGTTCCCAGGCGACCGGGTTGACGATCGGCAGCCGGGGCACCCTCCAGTCCTCGGCGCGCAGGCCTTCGACGGCGTGCAGGAGGAAGCGGCGCGAGTCCTGCAGGGCTCCGGCCAGGCTTGCGGGAGTTGTGGGGACTTCGTTCACGGGGAGGAGGGCGTGGTGATTTCGGCCAGCAGCTCTCGCCACGCCGAGCGCTCGCGGGCCGGGTCGGCGACCCAGGCCTTGGACCGGATCGCGGCGACCAAGCGCGCGTAGAAGGGGCGCTGGCTCTCCGCCTTCCAGAGCAGGCGAGCCAGGTCCTCTTCGCAGGTTGCTCGGAAGAAGCCCGGGTAGTCCGCTCCGAGAATGCCGATCGAGCCCGGGATGTGGGAAGCCAGAACGGGCGTCTGGCACGCGATGGCTTCGCTCAGCACGTTCGCTCCCCCTTCGTCCAGGGAAGGAGCGATCAGGAGCCGCGCCCGCGCGAGTCGATCGAGGGTTCGTCGGTGGGAGAGGGGGCCCAGCCACGTGAAGCGCGGGTTCGTCCGCTCCTCGGCGCGAATCTCCTCTTCGGTGAAGTCGCTGAGGCGAGCTCCGATGTGGTCGACGTGGATGCGGGAGGCTGAGGGTAGCTTGCGTACGGCCCGGGCAGCGAGGAACGGGTTCTTGACCTTGCGCCAGTTGGCGATCACGCAGACCTCGAACCGACCCGCCTGCACGTAAGCCGGAGACGGAGGCGGGGAGGAGGACTGATAGATGACCCGGCAGCGCGAGCGGATGTCGTCCCGCAGTCGTTCGAGGGCTCGTGGCTGGAGGGCCACGATGCGCGTGGCGCGTTCGAGGGTCTCGACCGTGGCGGAGCTCAGGCCCCCCTCCCGATAGAGATCCGTGCCGGCGAGGCCGACCACGACCGGGCGCTCCGGGTAGCGCTGGTGGAAGGCGGAGACCGAGGTTGCGCTCTTGTCCCCGTGCAGGGCTACCAGCACGTCGCAGGGCCGTCCGCTCCAGCTGCTCTCGAGGAACGGTCGGTGTCCGAGCTGGCGCCAGAGACAGGCCCAGCGCAGGGCCGTCATGCGGTTTCCGCTGGCGGTCCGCGCAGCGCCGGGATGGATCAGGCCGATCGTCAGCACCTGGACATTCTAGCCTGCGAGGTTTGCGCGTCGTGACGGGCTCTCCACCGGCAAAAGGTGCGTAGGAGCGGTCCGATTCGGCTTGCATCCCGCGCTGGATCGAAGCACCGTGCCCGGCCCGCCCCGTCCGCACGTTGCTGTCCATTCTCCCGTCTCTCCTTCTTCCCTCGGCGGTCGCGCCCGGCGGACAGGACGTTCCCCAGGGGCCGCCCATCGTCCGCATCCTCAGGACGGAGGACCCGCCGAAGATCGACGGTGTGCTCGACGATCCGGTCTGGAGGGTGGCGCCGGAGATCGGGCCCCTGACCCAGGTGGATCCCCTGGTGGGAGTCCCCGTCAGCGAGAGGACCGAGGTCCGGCTCGCCTACGACGCGGACTTCCTCTACATCGCCCTCGCCTGCTTCGACGGCGAGCCCGACAAGATCATCGGCACCCAGGGCGACCGTGACGCCAACCTCGATCCGGATGACCGGGTCGAGATCATCATCGACACCTTCCTGGATCGCCGCAACGCGTTCTTCTTCCAGATCGGCCCGGCGGGATCCCTGGGCGACGGCCTCATCACCAAGAACGGTGGCTCCTTCAACAAACCCTGGGACGGGATCTGGTACGGCCAGGCGAAGGTGACCGAGCAGGGC
>JAUIEE010000180.1 GCA_030428965.1 bacterium
TGTCACTCCATAGGTGAGCAGCGCAGCAGGCTCGAAGTGCCCGAGATCTGCGGCATCCGGGTCCGCAGCAGGAATCCCGGTGAATCAGACGGGACAATGTTGACCTCGGCCCGGGCAGCCGCCACAATCGCCGCGCACGTCACATCCCCACGAGGAGATCCCCGATGGAACGCACCCTGATCCTGTTCAAACCCGACGCCGTCCAGCGCCGCCTCTGCGGACGTCTGCTCTCCCGCTTCGAGGACAAGGGCCTCAAGCTCGTCGGCATGAAGCTGATGCGCATCAGCCCCGAGCTGGCCGCCCAGCACTACGAGGCGCACAAGGAGCGCCCCTTCTACAAGGGCCTGGTCGAGTTCATGACTTCCGCCCCGGTCGTCGCCCTGGTCTTCGAGGGCAGCCGCGCCGTCTCGGTCGCCCGCAAGATGATGGGAGCGACCTTCGGCTTCGACGCCGAGTCCGGCACCATCCGCGGCGACTTCGGCATCAGCAACCAGTTCAACCTGATCCACGGCAGCGACTCCGCCGAGTCGGCCGCGCGCGAGGTCGACCTGTTCTTCAAGCCCGAAGAGCTGCAGGAATACGGCGTCTGTGACGAGGCCTGGCTCGCGGACGAATAGAGGGAGGGGCTCAACCCACCCGATCGAGGCGGGCCATCGCGCTGCCCCGCCCCCTACTTCGGATTCTCATCGACCACCGACGCCCGCTCGACCGCCGTGCCGAGCGGGCGCTTCTTCAGCCCGACGATCACGGTCGGCATGCGGCTCCCCTGGCCGCCGATCAGCTTGGCCTGTTTTTGCAGGCGCTGATCGGCCTGGCGGGCGTCGAGCAGGGTGCCGTGGCAGCTGACCAGGTGGCCGAGCACGGTCTCGGTCTGCGACATCGTGTTGACCAGGGCGTATACCATCACGCGCTCTCCGACGGGGCAGCGGGCCGGAACAGCGCGAGCACGCTGGTGTAGCCGTGCAGGTAGTGGCGGCCGGCGACCGGGCCGAGCTCGCCGTTGCAGAAGAAGCCGGCCAGCGGCACGGCGCCGAGGACCTCGCGCACCAGCTCGACGTCGTGGTCCTTCGCGCCGAAGAAGTGTCGTCCGCGGCCGCAGCAGGAGAACAGCAGGCCGCCGCCCGGCGCGCGCCCTTCGAGGTCGCCCTGATGGCTGGAGAGCAGGGCGCGGAAGTCCTCGTCGGCGGTGTCGGCGTCGCGCAGGTGGAACTGGACGGTCTGGCCCATGCGCAGGCGCTCGCCGACGAACAGGGCGCGCACCCGGGGGTCGATGCCGAGGATGTTGCGGATCAGGAAGTCGCCGCGCCCCGGATCGCAGGCGTGCTCGTCCATCACCACGCCGAGATGCAGGGCCTTGTAGATCTTCTCCCGCTCGGGCTCGTCGAGGGTCTCGATCTCCTCGGCGAGGACGTCGACCGCCGGCCGCCCGCGCAGCCCGATCAGGTAGCGGTCCTTGACGCCGGTGACCGCGGCGCGGCTGCCGAAGGGCCGGCAGCCCTGCGAGACGACCGTGACCAGCTCGACCGCGCCGGCGATCGCGAGCCCGACCGCGCCCTCGACGCCGAGGCGCCCCTTGGCGAGCAGGAAGTGCTCGCCGCGGCCCTGGCCCCCGCTGCTCAGGCCTCCGACCACCGTCACCCCCGTCTGCAGCGCTTCGAGCCGGGCGAGGACGGCGTCCGGATCGACGGTGAAGCCGTCGACGAGCAGCACCGCGGCCCGCGCGGTGTCGCGAGGCAGGCCGAAGAGGTTGTCCCCCGCCTCCTCGAGATCGCTCTCCGCGACCGCGAAGGCCTCGACGTAGCAGCCCGGCATGCGCCCGAGCAGCAGCGAGGCCGCCGCCTCGCCGTCGCACTCCTGGCCGGCGTCGAGCACGCCGTTGCCGCTGGTGCCGACCAGGGTGCTCAGGCCGCGGTCGTCGAGCAGCTGGGCGAAGTCCTCGATGAAGGGTGCGTAGGAGGGGTGGAAGAACACCAGCCCGAGGTCGAGGCGCCCGTCGCCGAGCTCGTCGAGGCAACGCGTCGCGAGCTCGCGCAGGCCTTCGGCGCCGGGGGTGGTGGTCAGTGCGCTGGCGAAGTGCATGGGGCGTCCGGGAAAAACGGCCATTGTACAGGATGGGGCCGGGGCATCTAGCGGGGTCGGCGGGTTGCCCGTTCAGGCTTCGCAGCGTCTCGTCAAAGCTCACGAAGTCCCGGGGGCCGGGCTTGACGTACCTGCGCGGTAGAATCCCACTTCACTCGAGGCTCGGAGCATCATGGACATCGACTTCCGCGTCCTGCCTTCCGGACACTTGCGCTGCGACGGCACGGAAGGCGCGGTCTGCGAGGCCTTTTCCCGGAGCACGGGTGAGGGCCTGATCGTCCTGGCAGCGCGCAAGACCGTAGCCTCGTTGCCGCCCCCGGCGCTGTTCTTGCGCCGCTTTGCCCGCGCCTATCTCGGCACACGTTGCCACCTGGGACAGCAGGACCCCTCGCAGCCCGAGGCTCTGGACCCACCCGATGACGAGACGGTCGAGGGTCTCCGCTCCGGTCTGCCGCCGATGCAGGGCGGGGAGTATGTCTCCGCCGAGGTCCTGCGAGACTGGTGGAGGACTCTCGACGGCTGGGTATGCGAGCAGGTGCGGGTCCACGGTGGACTGGCAGGATTCCTCCGCAAACGCGCGCCAGAGTGGCATCAGCTCGGTCGGGTCTGCCTGCATCTGGCCGAGAACCCATCCGATCCGGGCTGTCCGTTTGCGTTCATGGCCACCTACACCCGCGAGCTGTCGTCCGCGGGCAAGGTCCGTCACATCCCGCTGGTGAAGGCCCTGGACGAGTACGGCGGGGCCCGCAACAAGCGGGCGCTGCTCAATCTGCTGGTGCCCGTGCAGCGGGCCGCGGAGTCGAGCGAGCTGATGCGTGCGCTGGTCGCGGAGGGTGACCTCTACCACCCCCTGGCCTGGACGGCGCCCGAGGCCCACGCCTTCCTCAAGGAGGTCCCGCTCTACGAGGAGTGCGGCCTGAGCGTGCGCGTGCCGGATTGGTGGCGCAAGCGCAGCCGCCCCCAGGTCGGGATCACCATCGGCGACGAGACCCAGACCCGGCTGGGAAGCGATGCCTTGCTGAGCTTCCGGCTGGAGCTGGTGCTGGGCGATGAGCTTCTCAGCGAGGCCGAGCTGGAGGAGTGGCTACGCGAGGGCGACGGGCTGCGCCTGTTCAAGGGGAAGTGGGTCGAAGTCGACCGCGCCCGGCTGGTCGAGGTCCTCGACCACTGGAAGAAGGTCGAGGCCGAGGTCGGCGCCGGTGGCATCTCCTTCGCGGAGGGCATGCGCCTGCTGGCGGGAGCTTCCGCGGACCTGCGCGGTGCGCTGCCCGCGGAGGAGGAGGGGGAGTGGTCCTTCGTGCGTTGCGGGGCATGGCTGGGCGGGCTCCTGGACTCCCTGCGCGCGCCCGCGTCCCTGCGCAGCGCCCGGCCGGGGAAGGCGCTCCGTGCCACGTTGCGGCCCTACCAGGAGGCCGGGCTGGCCTGGCTCTGGTTCCTGCACAAGCTCGGCCTGGGAGCCTGTCTGGCCGATGACATGGGGCTGGGCAAGACCATCCAGGTCATCGCCCTGCTGCTGGTCATCAAGAAGGCGCGGGCGTCCCAGCCGCCATCCCTGCTGGTGCTTCCGGCTTCACTGCTGGCCAACTGGAAGGCGGAGATCGAGCGCTTCGCCCCGTCTCTGCGCTGTGCTTTCGTACACCTCAGCCAGAGCTCGAAGAAGGATCTGGAAGCCCTGGCGCACAGCGATCAGAGAGCGCTGAACGAGCTGGACGCCGTCCTGACGACCTACGGGATGTTGAACGGGCAGCCCTGGCTTCTGGAGCGCAGCTGGCAGCTGGTGGTGCTCGATGAAGCCCAGGCCATCAAGAACCCGGGGACGCGCCAGTCCAGGCTGGTCAAGAAGCTGCACGCCAGATCGCGGATCGCGCTGACCGGGACGCCGGTCGAGAACCGGATCGGTGACCTCTGGTCGATGTTCGATTTCCTGTGTCCCGGACTGCTCGGCACGTCGGCGCGTTTCAAGGGCTTCCTCAAGAAGCTCGTCGCCCACGAGAGCGGCTACGCTCCGTTGCGGCGCCTCGTCAGTCCCTACATCCTGCGCCGCCTCAAGACTGACAAACGCATCATCGCGGATCTGCCCGAAAAGACCGAGATGGCGGTCTATTGCGGGCTGAGCAAGCGCCAGGCGGTCCTGTATCAGAAGACTGTCGAGGATCTGCAGGCCTCGCTGCAGAACCGCGCGGGGATGCAGCGCAAAGGGCTGGTCCTCGCGACGCTGTTGCGCCTCAAGCAGATCTGCAACCATCCATCCCAGCTGCTTGGAGACGGCTTGTACGAGCCCCGCCGCAGTGGCAAGTTCGAACGCCTGGCGGCCATCAGCCAGGAGATCGCCGGACGCCAGGAGAAGCTGCTGTTGTTCACCCAGTTCCGCGAGCTGGTCGAGCCTCTGGCTGCGTTTCTGGCGAGCGTCTTCGGCCGTGCGGGGCTTGTCCTCCACGGTGGGACACGGGTCAAGCAGCGGAGGCAGAGGGTCGAGCAGTTCCAGCGCGAGGACGGCCCGCCCTTCTTCATCCTCTCGCTCAAGGCCGGAGGGACGGGTCTGAACCTGACCGCCGCGTCCCATGTCGTTCACTTCGACCGCTGGTGGAATCCAGCCGTCGAGAATCAGGCGACCGACCGGGCGTTTCGCATCGGCCAGAAGAACAACGTGTTGGTCCACAAGTTCGTCTGTCTGGGAACGGTCGAGGAGAAGATCGATGCCTTGATCCGGGAGAAGACTACACTGGCAGAGGAGGTTCTCGGCACGGGGGCGGACACCCTCTTGACCGAGATGGAGAACGAAGAGCTGATCGCGCTGGTATCGCTGGACGTGCAGCGGACCCGTGTCTAGCTCGTCCGAAGTCGGAGGGGGGTGATCGTGGCGTTCGGCGGCTACGGCTGGCGACGGTATGTCTCCGTCGGCGAGAAGCGTGCCCGCGCTCTACTGACTCTTGGCAAGCTGAAGAAGCAGGGGCTGGCCATCGAGCCGGTCGAGGTGAAAGGGCGCGCCATCACCAGGTCGTTCTGGGGCAAAGCCTGGTGCGCGCATCTCGAGAGCTTCAGCGACTACAGCAATCGCCTCCCGAGAGGGCGGACCTACGTACGCAATGGCTCGGTCTGCCACCTCGCCATCGAACCGGGCCGTATCACAGCCAAGGTGATCGGTTCCCGCCTCTACGACGTCCGCATCACCATCAGGACGCTGCCCGCGGCGACCTGGAAAGCTGTGAGAGAGCGCTGCGCAGGGCAGATCGCGTCCCTTCTCGAGCTGTTGCAGGGGCGCGTCTCCGCGCGCGTGATGGAGATCGTCGCCGCGCGCGAGGACGGCCTCTTTCCGCAGCCGCGGGAGATCGACCTCCACTGTAGCTGCCCGGATTGGGCCACGATGTGCAAACACGTGGCGGCCGTACTCTACGGCGTCGGTGCGCGCCTGGACACCCAGCCCGAGCTCCTCTTCCGGCTGCGTCAGGTCGACCCGGACGAGCTGATCTCCGTCGCGCCCGACCTGGGTACGCGTGGGGAGGGCAAGGCCAGACGGCTGGTGGGCGGCGATCTGTCCGCGCTCTTCGGGGTGGAGATGGCCGCGGAGGAGACGCGGGAGAAGACGGGCGGGAAGAAGACGGGCGGGAAGAAGACGGGCGGGAAGAAGACGGGCGGGAAGAAGACGGGCGGGAAGAAGACGGCACGGGTCGATGGGAAGGAGCGGGTACGGGGCAGTCGGAAAAGGGCGGCCGCCCCCTCCGGCAAGAAGCGCGTGCCGGCGGCGAAGGGCAAGTCGGCTGGCGCTCGACCTGCGAAGGCAGCGCACGAGGACAGTGGATCCGCGCCGGACAAGGTGTTCGTCCCTACTGCGAGCGCGGTACGTGCGATGCGGAAGCGTTTCGGCATGACGCGTGCCGAGTTCGCCGAGTTGTTGGGGCTGGGCCCGGGAAGCGTCGGCCGCTGGGAGCGAGCAGGCCCGGGAAGGCTGCGGCTGAAGGCGCTCGCCACGGAGTCGTTGTCTCTGGCGGCGGACTTGAGCCGTGAGGATGCGTGGCGAGTGCTGCGGAGCTGATCCGCGCCGGGCGATGGGAAACCCGGGCTGCCTCCGCGCCACGGCGCGGGCGCCGTCGCGCGGCGCCCGGCTTTCCCGCTCCAGCCGGGGATCAGCACGCAGACGACGAGGTAGCGCTGCTGGATCGGCTTCAACGCGAGGACGGCCCCGATCTAGCGGGTCCACACCTCGCGTTCACGCTGTGTCGGGTACTCGACGACCTTGCGTACAAGACCCTCCCCTTTCCGCCACGTCAGGGTCGTGCCGAACAGGTCATAGTCCAGGATCTTCCCGCGCCGGATCGTCACCGTGTTGCCTTCGACCGTGACCTCCCCGTCCCGGAGCTCCTGGCCGTCGTGGACGAAGCGTGGATAGCGCGCGAGGTACCCCCAGCGGTCCCGGTAATCGTCGTACACCCACTCGGTGACCACCTCCTCGCCGACCTCGACATACCAGGTCATCTCCTCTTCGAAGCTGCCCCGTCGGGAGAGCTGCCGCACCTTCCACACCGGCGCTTCCGGGGCCCCGGGCAGCTCGAGCACCATGCGCTCCAGACAGCGCAGCTCGACGCTGGTCAGACGGGGGGCATCGACGCTGAACTCCCACAGCGCACCTTCTTCCAGGGCGAGATACCCAGCGAGGTCGACAGATCCCTGCACTGCGGGCTCCGCGATGCGCTGCGCGAAGAAGAGGGCACGGACGTCCGCGCCGGGGAGCTCGACCGTCCGGCCTTCGACTTCGAGGCGCCAGTTTTGCTCCCCCGCGTCGTAGCCGAGAAGCCTGCCTTCGAGCCTGTCTCCGTTGTGCAGGAACACCTCCACCGAGGGCGGGCCCGGCTCCTGGCCGTGGACCGGGGCGAGGCAGACGAACAGGGCAAGGGCGAGAACGAGACGCATGGATCCTCCGGGGGTAGTGGCGGCGCGCGCGAGCGGGTCGCCGGTCGTTCATCTTGCACGAAGCGAGCGGGTTCGGCGGAGATTTCGTTGCGAATCTCGCCGGAGCGGAGCGTCCTGCGGTCCAGGGTGGGATCGCGCACCCGGTGGCAACTGCCGCCGCCCTGGTGGCCATCGAGGCCCTCGCCGCATGCACGCGGACCAGAGTCGACCAGAGCTCTCCAGCGATGACGGAGACCGGGTTGACATCCCCCTGGTGCGAGCCAGCCCGGATCCCTGAGACTGGAGATCCCCAAACGCCGTGCCGTAGCGGCCGCCGACACGTGGCTGACCCGGCCGGCCCGCCTCGCGCTGCACGCCCCCCTCAGCCCGTGTAGAACCCCCCGAGGTAGCGCCGGAACACGCCGTCGAGCTCCTTGCGCACGTCCGCCGCGCACTGGTAGCGGTCGTCCGGCTCCTTCTCGAGCAGCTTGTCGAGCGCGATGCGCAGCTCGGCGGGGGTGCCCTCGGGCAGCTTGTCCAGGGGCGGGGGAGCGTAGAAGATCAGGTCGACCAGCTCGGACAGGTCGTCGGAGTCGAACACCGGCTCGCCGGTCAGCATGTGGAAGGTCGTCGCGCCGAGGGCGTACAGGTCGGCCCGGGTGTCCGCGGCGGCGGCGTCGAGGTACTGCTCGGGCGGCATGTAGGCCATCGTGCCCATGCCTATATCGCGGGCGGTCAGGTTGTAGGCGTCCGCGAGGTCCTTCGCCAGGCCGAAGTCACACAGCTTCGCGGTGCCGTCCCGGGCGAGCATGATGTTCTGCGGCTTGACGTCGCGATGCACGATGTTGAGGGTGTGGGCGACCTCGAGGGCGGCGAGCACCTGGTGCACCACGCTCAAGGCCTCGGGGATCTTCAGCTGCTGGTGTTTGGCGAGGTAGTCGTAGACCGACAGGCCGTCGACCAGCTCCATCACGATGAAGTGGGTCGAGCCGACCGCGCCGACGTCGTAGACCTGCACGATGTTCCGGTGACGCAGCCGGGCCTCGGTGCGCGCTTCGCGGTGGAAGCGCTTGACGTGCTCGCCGACCTCGGCCAGCTCGGCGTTCAGGGTTTTGATCGCGACCTCGATGCCGAGGCTGCGCTTGCGCGCCCGGTAGATCGCCCCCATCCGTCCGCGGCCGATCTCGCCGAGGATCTCGTAGTCGTCGATGCTCGGCGGGCCCCCGGCCTCCTCGAGCAGGTCGAAGTCCGGCAGCTCCTGGGCCGAGCCGGCGTGGGTGCCGAACTTGTTCGCCATCCGCTCGCGGGGGCGGCAGGTCGGGCACACGTAGCGCTCCGGGGCTTCCCGCAGCACCTCCCCGCCGGCCAGGGTGTCGAGGGAGATCGGGCGGTGGCAGACCGCGCACTGCACCGGGCGGGCCTGGCGGTCCTCGACCAGCTGGACCTGGAAGTAGCGCCGGCCGATCTGCAGGGACTTGCCGGTCGCTAGCGCGAGCGCCTGGGAGGGGTCGAGCTGGTCGCCGTCGACGAAGGAGCCGTTGCTGCTGCCGAGGTCCTGGACGAACAGGCCCTTCTCCTCGAGCCAGACGCGGCAGTGGTTGCGCGAGACGAGCGGGTCGTCGACGTGCACGTCGGCCTTCAGGTAGGAGCGGCCGATGATCAGCGACTCGCCCATCTTGATCTGATGGGCGTCCTGGGGATCGGCGCTGTCGCGCAGGACGGCGTACATCGCATCGGCCTCAACGGTGCATGGTGTGTTATAGCGCAGGGCGCGGGCGCCTGCACCCCGAGGGGCCGGTTGCGGGCAGGGGAGGGAGGAGGAGCGGGGAAGCGGCCGAGCACGATGGTCTCGGCGTCCCCGCCGCTTCCCAGTCCCTCGCCGAAGGGGCCGAGCATCACGTTCTCTGGCTTGGAGGTCGTTGTGCACGATGCCACGGCTGTGGGCGTAGGCGATCGCCTGGCACACGTCGATGAGGACCGCGAGGTCGTCGTGCAGTCCGCGCCCGCCCGCCGCGGCGCCTCCCGACGACCGCGACCGCGGCGCTGCGCCCGGGGAAGATCCCGGACGTTGCGACGGCCACACCCGCCCGGCAGAATGCCCCCGGAGGAGCTTCCCATGCGTGTCCTGTTGTTGATCGCTGTCTGTCTGTTCTCCGGCTGCGGGGTCATCGCCGGCACGTTGCTCGACAGGACCGTCGAGATCGTCACCTACCCGATCAAGGAGTATGTCGCCTGGGGGGCGTACCGCTACGACAACACCTGGGACGAGCCCTGGCACTCCCTCGAGACCGGCCGCGACCCCGGCGAGGAGCTGATCGGGCTGTGCATCTCCGGCGGGGGCTCGCGCTCGGCCTACTTCCTCGCCTGCGTGCTCGAAGAGCTGTCGCGGGTCCCGGTGCCGGGCGACTCGACCCGCTCGATGCTCGATGAGCTCGACTTCATCTCGAGCGTCTCGGGCGGCAGCCTCGGCAGCGCCTACTACTGCCTCGAGCGTTTCGGCCCCGACGGGGTGCCGGTCGGCACGCCACCGGGGGACACGGCCTGGGTCGGCTTCTTCGAACGCTACAAGCTCGACATGGGGCGGAACTTCCAGATGCGGGCCCTGGTGCGGATGATGCTCGGCTGGTGGATCCTCGACTTCTTCACATACTACGACCGGGCCGACCTGTTCGCGGGGATCTGGGACGACCTCTTCTTCGACGACCGCACCTTCGCCGACCTGGCCGAGGCGGAGAGGAACGGGGCGCCGGTGCTGGTCGTCAACGGCACCGCCCTGTCCAACGGCGTGAAGTTCGTCTTTTCGACCCTGGACGACACGAGCTTCAACCGCTCCCAGTGGTTCGCCCACCTCGATGCGGGGGGGCTGATCGAGTTCGGGGTCAGCGAGAGCCATGGCGCCTTCCTCGCGATGGGCTTCCAGTCCCTGAACATCGACATCTCCCAGTACCGCGTGTCGAAGGCCGTCGCCGCCTCGGCCAGCGTGCCGAACCTGCTCGGCCCGATCACCCTGCGCGCGGGGCCGGAGCCCGGGGTCGACGGGTTGCCGAGCGTGCCCGAGGGCTACCTGGTCAACGTCACCGACGGCGGGGTGTACGACAACTACGGCCTCGAGACGAAGATGCAGGTCG
>JAUIEE010000620.1 GCA_030428965.1 bacterium
CCGCCAGGTTCTCGACGGCTTCGGCCGACAGCAATTGCTTGAACTTGCCCTCGCTGCGGCTCGCCTCCTGGTGCTTCTTCTGGGCCGCTTCCCAGCCGTCTTCGTCGACCTGCAGCGAGCGCTCGCGCGCCATCAGGTCCACCAGGTCCCGGGGGAACCCGTAGGTGGCGTACAGGTCGAAGGCCTCGTCGCCGGGGATCACGCCGCTCTTCTCGACCCGCGTGGCGAGCTCGGAGAAGCGCACCAGGCCGCGGCCCAGGGTCTTTCCGAAGGCCTCCTCCTCGGCCTTCATCAGAGTCTGGATGTGCTCGATGCGCTTGGGGATCTCGGGGAAGGCGTCGCCCAGGCTCTCGGCCACGGCCGGCACCACCTGGAACAGGAACGGGTCCTCCTTGCCCAGGGCCTGACGTCCGTAGCGCGAAGCGCGGCGGATCAGGCGCCGCAGGACGTAGCCGCGCCCCACGTTGCTGGGCAGAGCGCCGTCGGCGAAGGCGGCCGACACCGCGCGCACGTGGTCGGCGATGACGCGGAAGGCGATGTCCTCCTCGGAGTCGCTCGCGCCGTAGCGCTTGCCCACGCACTCGCCGATCGTGGCGAAGATGGGCGTGAAGACGTCCGTGTCGTAGTTGGAGGACTTCTTCTGCAGCACCGAGACGATGCGCTCGAAGCCCATGCCCGTGTCCACGTGCTGGGCGGGGAGGGGCTTGAGGGAGCCGTCGTCGAGCCGGTTGAACTCCATGAACACGAGGTTCCAGAGCTCGATGAAGCGCTCGTTTCCGGCGTTGACGCCGATGGCCGGGTCCGCGCCGTCCTTCGGGTCCGAATCCGGGGGGCCGCGATCGATGTGGATCTCGGAGCACGGGCCGCAGGGGCCGGTCTCGCCCATCTCCCAGAAGTTGTCACGCTTGTCGAAGCGCAGGATGCGGCTGGGGTCGATGTCCGTCTTCTCGCGCCACAGGCGCTCGGCCTCCTCGTCGGCCGGCAGGCCGTCCTCTTCGTCCCCGCCGAAGACGGTGACCCACAGGCGCTCCTTGGGCAGCTTCCACTGCTCGGTCAAGAGCCCCCAGGCCCAGGTGATGGCCTCTTCCTTGAAGTAGTCCCCGAAGGACCAGTTGCCCAGCATCTCGAAGAAGGTGTGGTGGTAGGTGTCGACCCCCACCTCTTCGAGGTCGTTGTGCTTGCCCGAGACCCGGATGCACTTCTGGGTGTCGACCGCGCGCTTGTAGTCACGCTTGCCCGTCCCCAGGAACACGTCCTTGAACTGGTTCATGCCCGCGTTCGTGAACAGCAGGGTCGGGTCGTCCTGGGGAAAGACCGGACCCGAGGGCACCTCGCGGTGCCCCTGGCGCACGAAGTAGTCCAGGAACTGTCGGCGAATCTCGGAAGCCTTCATGAGGATGGATGCGTTACGAACGGCGCCCGGCGCCCGTGGGAAGGGCGCGCGGGCGTTGAAGGGTTCTGGAGCGATCGGCCCCTAGACCTTGGCTTTCCCCGCGGGCTTCTTCGGATCCGGTGCCGCTGCGGGAGGCTTGGGCTGAACTTCTGCCTGAGCGATGGGTGCTTCCTTGGGGACCGCCTGGTCCAGGATGTTGCGGGTGAGCTCGTCCGCCAGATCCGGGTTGTCCATGAGGAACTGCCGGGAGCGTTCGCGGCCCTGGCCGAGGCGAACCTCCCCCTCGCTGGGGTGCTTGTAGGAGAACCAGGTTCCCGACTTGAGCACACAGCCGTGCTTGATGCCGAGGTCGATCAGGTCCCCTTCACGGCTGATGCCGCGGTTGTAGAGGATGTCGAACTCGACCTTGCGGAAGGGCGGGGCGATCTTGTTCTTGACCACCGTGACCTTGGT
>JAUIEE010000181.1 GCA_030428965.1 bacterium
CGCCCAGCGCCAGGCCGGTGACCTCGAGGCCGAGGTCGTCGAGCTGCAGCGAGAGCGCCGGGTCGAGCGCCGCGTCGTCCAGCGCGAGGTGCGTGTCCTCGACGGGAATGATCACCTGTGGGCGACCAGCGAACGGCTCTTCGAGCCCCGCTGGAACGTCGAAGGGATCGACACCTCCGCCTGGCCCGAGCGCATCCGCTGGGAGCTGACGCTCTTCGACCCTTCCGGCGAGCCTTCCTCGACTTCTTCCACCGCCGCCTGGCGCCGCTGATGGGCGCTTTTTGGGTTCTCCGCCGGACACCGCTTCAGGTAGTCTCGGCCCCCTTCCCGTTCGTACCGAGCCACAAGGAGGCCACCGTGGGCAAGCGCATCGATTGGTACTACCACCGCAAGGGCTGAACCAGCTGCAAACGTTCCGACGCTTTCCTGGAGAGTCGGGACGTCACCGTCCGGGAGACGGTCAATGCCAGCAAAGAGAGATACGGCAAGGGAGACCTGAAGAAGCTCTTCGGTGACGCTTCCAAGGTCATCGTGGCCAAGGGCAAGAAGGTCGTCCGCCTCGATCTGCAGAAGGACCCCCCCAAGCCGGCCGAGTTCGTCAAGCTGGTTCTCGGGCCGACGGGAAACCTCCGGGCGCCCGCGCTCCGCATGGGCAAGAACTGGATCATCGGCTTCCACGAGGAGCCCTACGGCGAGCGCTTCGACTAGTGGATCGTTGCGGGAGCTTCGCCGTCCGGTTGCGTCCTGTCTCCCGCGCGTCTTCAGGGGCGAGTTCTCGACCGCATCTGGACCCCGGGTGAGGCTCGCCATCGCGACCTGCGCCCCCCAGGGTCGCAGCTGCAGTCGCCCTCGCCCGCTCCACGAAACCGAGCCCGATGTGCCTTGCAAGCAAGCCGCCCGAACGGAGTGACTCCGATCCCCATCGCGCCCGTCTGTCCAGCTCCCGCTGGATTCGTGCGGGCTGGGGAGCGCTGGGCTTCTTCTTCGTCCTTCTGGGGGCCGTCGGGGTGGTCGTACCGGGGTTGCCCACGACCCCCTTCCTGCTGGTGGCCGCAGCCTGCTTCCTGCGCTGTTCCCAGCGACTCTACGACTGGCTGACGGGCCACAGGACCTTCGGCCCCTTGATCCGGGCCTTTCGAGAGGGGGAGGGCGTAAGCGCCCGGGTCAAGACCATCGCCATCGGGACGATGTGGGTCTTCGTGCTCTTCGCCCTCGGGCCGGGGCTTCCGTCGGGACCGCTGGTGCCGCGGGCCGTGGTGGGGGGAGCCGCGATCCTGGGCACGATCTACCTCCTGCGCGTGCCCACGCGCAGGCCGGACCCCTAGTCGAGGGGAACGCAGCTAGCGATAGTGGATGGTGCTACCGTCCACTAGGATCGCCCGGGCGATGGCAGAACAGATCGAAGTCGGCGTGATTGGAGCGGGGCTCTCCGGCCTCGCCTGTGCGGTTCACCTCCAGGAGCACGGCGTCGCCTGCACGCTCTTCGACGGCGCTCCGGAGCCGGGAGGACGGGTTCGGACCGACGAACAGGAGGGCTACCTCCTGGATCGCGGCTTCCAGATCCTCTTGTCCTCCTACCCCGAGGCCCGGCGCGTGCTGGACTTCGATGCCCTCGAGGCGCGGCCCTTCGATGCCGGCAGCCTGGTGCAGGTCGGCTCGAAGGCCTGGCGCGTGACCGATCCCTGGCGTTCGCCCGTGCGGGGACTCGGCTCGATCCTGGCTCCCTTCGTGACCCTGGGCGACGGCCTCAAGCTGGCCAAGTTGCGCAGCGGATCGGTGGCCGCCAGTCTGCGTCCCGGGGACGTGACCGCCGGAGAGTACCTGCGGCAGCTGGGCTTCAGCGACGAGCTGCGCGAGCGTTTCTTTCGGCCGTTCTTCGCCGGCATCACCCTCGACCCCGAGCTGGGCGTGCCGGCCCACTACCTGGTCTCGCTCTTCGGCTGGTTCTCCACGGGCAAGGCGGTCCTGCCCCGACGAGGCATGCGCGCCTTGCCGGAGCAGCTGGCGGCCGGGTTGCCCCCGGGAAGCGTGCGCTTCGGAGAGAAGGTGCGCTCGATTCGCGGCCAGGGCTTCGAGCTGGAGGGCGGAGGCCAGGTGGAAGCCCGGGCCCTCGTCGCCGCGGTGGATGCCCACGCGGCCGCGGAGCTGTTCGAGCCGTTCGAGTCTCGCGCCTGGAGTGGCACGACGACGGTCTACTACGCGGCGGAGAGTTCTCCCGTCGGGGGACCCTGGCTCGTCTTGAACGGCGAGGGGCGCACGAAGGGGCCGGTCAATCACCTCTGCGTTCCGAGCGACGTCCAGCCGAGCTACGCTCCGCAGGGCTCCTCCCTCTTGTCCATCAGTCTCGTGGGCGTGCCGGACGACGACGATCGCTCCCTCGACCAGGCTGTTCGCACCCAGCTGCGCGCGTGGTACGGCGGTGCGGTCGATCGCTGGCAGCTCTTGCGCGTCGATCGCATCGAACGTGCCCTGCCACGCTTCGCGCGGGGCGAGACGAGCTCGGTGCGCGACGGGGTGCATTTGTGCGGAGACTACCTCGAAACCCCCTCGATCCAGGGGGCTCTCGTCTCCGGCAGGCGCGCGGCGGAAGCGGTTCTGGCGCAGCTCGGGGTCGCCGCGGGTCCCGTCACCTGAAGATGGGGCCCTGGTGGGTCTACCTGGTGCGTACGGCGGCCGGCGAGCTGTACACCGGCATCGCGACCGACGTGGAGCGCCGTCTGGAGGAACACCGTTCCGGAAGCGGGCGCGGGGCCAGGTACCTGCGCGGCCGGGCGCCACTCGAGCTCGTCTTTCGGCGCCGCATGGGGGAACGGGGACTGGCGCTCAGGGTCGAGCATCGGCTCAAACGCCGAACGAAGGACGAGAAGGAAGCCATCGTTCGCTCCGCGCCGAGCAAGCGCCAGCTCCTGTCCCGCCTGGGCATCGAGTGAGGATCCCTCCCCGGCGCTTCGCCCGGGAGGGATCCATCCCGTGTCATCCGGGCTTCCGCGCGGGTCACTGTTCGCTTTCGGGGCGCGCGGGCGCCGGGACCTCGCCTCCGCAAATGAGGAAGCGGCGTAGGATCTCGGTGAAGGCCCAGGCGCGCTCATTGTTGCCGAACACGATGAAGCCGGCATCGTGGTCGAGGTAGGCTTCGAACAGGCCGTGGAAGTCGCCGTTGCTTCCGCCGTGCCCGACCGTGGGTCCGAACGGCGTGTCCATCAGCCCGAACCCCAGCCCGTATCCCCGCTTCCACGGCACCCCGTACACGCTCGGGACCGGGGGAGCCTCGGACTCGAATGTCCACATGGACCGGTAGCTCTCCTCGCCTAGCCCCCTGCGTTCCAGGAGCGCCAGCATGAAGTTCGACAGGGCGCGCGCTTCGCTGTGCATGCTGTGGGCCACGCCGACCTCCCGCGGAGGTTGGGCGATCCTCGGTCGCTCCGTGTCGTGCCCATGGGCCAGGCGCTCGAGGTCCGCGTCTTCGATGCTGAAGATCGTGTTGTGCGGGAAGCCCATGGGCTCCAGCACCTCCCGCTGCAGGATCTCTTCCAGGGAGGCACCCTGGAGCTTGGCGACGACACGGCCCAGGTACTCGAAGCCCTCGCCCGAGTAACCGAACTGCGTGCCTGGGTCGAACTGGATCTCGATCCGGTCCGGGCTGTTTCCGCTCCTCCAGTTCGGGAATCCCGTGCGGTGGGAAAGGACGTGGCGCGCGGTGATCCGACGATAGCGCTCGTCGTGGGCAGCAGCCTCGAAGGGCAGAATCTCGTGCAGGGGGCGATCGAGATCGAGCTCGCCGCGCTCCGCCATGCGGTTGACCGCGAAGGCGAACACCATCTTGGTGATCGAGCACCCTTCGAAGAGCGTGTCTTCGGTCACCGGGTCTTCGGTGTAGGCGTTCTCGACCCCGAAGGTGCCGTGGTAGACGAGCTCCCCGTCGCGCACGAGGGCGATCGACAGGCCAGGGATCCACAGGTACTCGCGGTAGGCTTCGATGAAGGACTCGAGCTCGTCACGATCGGTCTCCTCGAAGTTGAACAAGAAACCCGCTTCCTTCGGAATGGGAGGTGCGACCGCGGTGCGGAGCACGAGTTCCTCGGCCCGGCTCGAGGTGCCGGCCCGGACCGTGGCGCTCGCCTGGACGTCCTCTGCAATCAGGAAGTGCGGACCGATGTCCTCGCCCCAGGCCGGGAACGGGCAGGTGACTTCGTAGTCTCCTTGAGGGAGCTCGACTCGGTAGTCGCCCTCTTCGTTCGCCAGGACCTGGACCCACCTTTCCGGTTGCTGGAGCGATCGGATGCGAACCCGACCCAGGTAGCCCGGTGAGTTGTCCACTCCCGGATCCCAGCTGGAGGTGCCCTCCAGCGTTCCCAGGCAGCTCGCCGAATCCAAGAGCAGCACGTCTCCGCAGCGCCCGGAGCGCTGGCTCTTGCCGCCGAGCTGTCCCCAGGAGATCCAGGATCCATCTCCCGGAGCATCCTCGGGGTCCTGGTCGATCAAGACGACGTCGAGTCCGATCGACTGGCCGAGGAACAGCTCGTCCAGGGACTCCAAGCGCAGTTCGTAGATCGTCTTCCCCTCCCGGCGAACGCATGCCTTCTCGGCCTGGTCCCAGCTCCCGGCGGCGACCTTCGGGTCCCACGCGCCCTGCCCACCGACCAGGCCTTCGTAGTTGCCCGACACGACGTAGGTCACGGCTCCCGAACCCTTCACCGAGTGGGTGGAGTCGAAGTACACCAGGCACGAGTCTTGATTCTCCCAGGAACGCCCGATGACACCGGAGATCGGGTCGGCGTCGACGACTTCGACGGCGACGTAGAGGGCTTGCTGCTTCAGGTCGTGACCGATCCGCAGCTGGGCCGAGAAGTCGGCCGGAGACTCCGGTGAGGGCGCATAGAGCTCGACCTCGATGGGATAGATGCGGGCGGACGGGGGCCAGTCGGAGAGATCTCCGTCGATGGTGATGCCCTCGACGGGGAAGGCGTGGGCCAGGGCGCCGTTGTCCCGGGCGAGGGGAGAGGAGCCGAAGCCGAGCAGCGCGGGAACGAGGCAGGCAAGATAGAGGTGTTCTTTCATGGTGAAAGGGACACCCCGTTCGAACCGGCGAGAATGCGTCTTTCGGGGCAAAACAAGAGCAGGGCCAGCGACCTTGGCCGCTGGCCCAGCTCTCGGTTGTCTCGAGGGAGACGCGCTAGCGCAGTGGCGCGAGCTCTGCGTTGCCGGATTCGGCGGTCAGCTGGAATCGACCGGGGAGCGAGCCGAGGGAGGAGTGTGCCTGCACGCGGCTCGGCTCCCGGCTTTCGATCTCGAGACCGAGGTCGGGATCGAGGATCGCCGCCCCGTCCGCGCTCCGTAGCAGGTAGCTGCCGGTCTGGTCGAGCGGAACCTGGAGCCGGACGTCTCCGCTCCCGCTGTTGAGGAAGACCTGACCCTTCCCGGGGGGGCCCCAGGCGCGGGCCTGCACGTGACCCGAGCCCGTGTTGGCCGTGAGCATCGCCTGGGCCGAGGAGAAGTCGAGTTGAAGCGAGCCCGACCCGGTGTTGAGGTCCATGCGAGCGATCGGATGGTCCCGAACGTCGAGCCGAATCGTGCCGGAATCGGTGTTGGCCCGCACCTCGGCTCGGCCCCAACGCAGCGTGATATCGCCCGAGCCGGTCTCGACCTCGAGCGGCAGGGCCGCGGGCAGGCGCACGAGCAGGTCGTAGTGCCACCGTTCGGGTTCCCCGTGGGTGTCTTCGATCCTCAGCAGGCCCTCCGTCTGTTCGATGCGAACATGGTCGCTGAAGGCGGAGGTCCATGGCCGTGCGTCGATCTCCCGCTGGACCCTCACCTGCCCCTCGATTTCGAGGTAGGTGTTGTCGGACGACACGACTTCCACGTTGCCTCCGGAGAGATCGATGGCGAAGGCCTCGACCGAATCGGGCAGCAAGCGAGAGTCGAAGATGCGGATCTCCCACGGAGCGCCGGACGGGTCGGACTCGCCGGAAGCCGTCGTGTCGGGCGAGGCGAGTACGGGAGTCTGCGTCCGCGTCGGGCGCTCGGCGGGGTCGGGCTCCGCCCTGGGCAGACCGAGCGGGGGCTCGAGCGTCTCGGGGAGAGCGGGCGCTTGGGGAACGTTGGACACGACGTGCGGGGGTGAAGCCCCCTCGCGCCCCTCCCTCAGCTCGGAGAGACCTAGGACGACTCCGAGGGTCACCAGGGTGGCCGAGGCCAAGGCGATGGCGAGCATTTTGGCTCCTAGCAAGGGCCCGCCGACACGGCTCGACTCGAAGGCAAGTGGCGCGAGGGCCAGGTGGAAAGCACGGCGAGAACCGTACTGGGACTCGAGCCTTTCCCTCAGCTGTGCGAGACCTCGGGAGATGCGGCTGTTGACCGCCGCCCGCGTGACGCCGGTGCGCTCCATGATCTCCCGGTAGGGGAGCTGTTCGAAGTAGCGCAGGAGCAGCGTGCTGCGGTAGGGCTCGTCGAGATCGAGCACCGCGAGGACCACGTCCCTGTGGGTTGCGGCCTTCTCGAGGACGTCGATCGTGGACTCCGCCGCCTCCCGCCGGGAGTGCCCCTCTTCCCTGGCCCGCCGGTTGGCATCGCTCCGAAGGAGCTTGCCCAGATTGTTGCGCATGACCGTGGCCAGCCAGCCCCGGATAGGGCGGGAGGTGTCGGGCTCTTGCTCGAGGGCATCCAGCCAGGTCGCCTGGGCCAGGTCGTCCGCCAGGTTGGGGTCGCGAACGAGGCTCCGGGCCAGGGACTGGATCCAGTGGGTGTGGGCGAGGAGGGCCTGGGGATCACGTGCGGTCGACATGGCTCAGGAGTTCCCACCCTGCGCCTCGGCAGGGGAATGCGAGAATCCGGGAGAAACTCGAGTTCTTCGTCCGCCCGGGGGCCGCGCCGGTGGGTGCCGGTCGCCAGGAGGCGTTCGCGGGTCGTGGAGCAGCGTCGTTCCCCTGCGTCCGCCACGAACCGGCTGGGCATCCCGCCGACCGTTGTCAGCGAGGATACCTCACCCCGGGCCGTGTGCAGGAGGGACAACCCGCACAGCGCAGGGCCTCACTGGACGTGCCTACTTGCCTGCCTCTCGCCAGGCGGCGGGGGCGCCGTCCAGGGCCGACCAGTCCGAGCGGAAGAAGCCCGCGCCCCGAACACCGGGCAGGCCGTCGCGCAGGCTCTCGGCTCCGAGGACCGTCCAGTCGGGATAGGCGACCCCCGAGACGAAGATGGGCAGGTGATCGGTGGACCGGGCTCCCACGAGTCCGGTCCCGCCGATGACGACGGCGCAGGCCTTGCGACTTCCCCGACGCGGGTAGACGGCCAGGAGGGCCAGGTCTTCCCCTTCCAGCGTTCGGTGTCCGATGCGGACGTGGGTGCGGTCGAGGTCGAAGGCATTGCCGGCGAGGACTTCCTCCCACCTCGAGTTCGTGTCCCGGTTGCCGTAGAGGATGACGTTGCGTTCGACGTCTTCGTCCGCATCGAAGTCGGTGTCAGGGAGCAGCTCGACCGAGCCGTTGCCGCGATAGCGCCAGACCTCGTGGTCGAAGCGTGCCTTGGCCCGGGCCCAGGCGTTCTCCTCGGGCGTTCCCTGGGTGCCGTACACGAAGACCATGCGTCGTCGGAACCCGTCCTTGAGCGGTCCGTAGCGTTCGGGAGACTTGGACCAGCCCGTGGCGCGCCGGGCCAGCCTCCAGGCTCCGTCGCCTCCCCGGTCCAGGACAGGTGTCACCCGCAGCTCTTCGGGGAGCTCGAAGCTCACCTCCGCGCCGATTCCGGGTGCCTTCGAGAGACGTAGCACCTCGGGACCCGGTTGTCCCGCTGCGGTCAGGGAGCTGAAGTCGAAGGCGACGCGGGTCACGTTCTCGAGCTGCAGGCGAACCTCGCCCTCGTCGGGGCTCCACTCGGCCTGGGCGCGGCTCAGCTGGAAGGGCTCGAGCTGGTCCTCGATCGCCAGCCAATCGCAGCGGGAGGAAACCCGCGGGCTGACGGTCGTGAAGTCGATGCTCGTGGGCAGGAGAGGACGCTCGTTGCGCCGCAGGAAGTCGAACAGCGGGGGCCAGTCCAGGCACTCGTTGCCCCACCAGTGACCGGCTCCCGCCCGTTCGTAGTAGGCGAAGTTGGGATGGAATTCCCCCAGGACCTCGCGCATGGCTCGCGCCTCGGAGACGGGGACGGATCGGTCTTCGTCCCCGTGCAGGACGTAGATGCCCAGGGACCGATAGTTGTCGGCCAGGGCCAGGGTGCGACTCGCCAGCGTCGAGCGCAGGAGCAGCGCGCCGATGGGATCCTCGGGGTCTACCCCGGAGCCCGCTCCATAGTCCTCGAAGTCTCGCCAGCCGGCACTGGGGGCGATGGCCGCGAAGCGCGACGGGAAGTGGGCCCCCAGTTGCCAGGTGCCATGACCGCCCATGGAGTGTCCGGTCAGGTAGGTGCGCCGCGGGTCGGTTGCTTGGCGCGCGCTTTCGAGCTCCAGCACCTCGAGGGCGTCGAGTCGTCCCCAGTCTTCCCAGTCGAAGCCGAAGGGCCGCCGATTGGTCGGAGCCACGACCGTGCACCAGTCCTTGGGAGCGTAGCAAGCGGCCTGCCCGCGGGCCTCGACCCCGGCGCCGTGCAGGGAAAGGACCAGGGCCGCTGGCCCGTCCGGCGAGCCCCCTGCGAGCGGAGCCCGCGGGACCACGGCGTAGTACTGGACGCTTCCGTCGACGGCGCTCTGGAACGTGCGCGCGTGCTTCTGGTCGCCGTCGCGGACGGCCAGCTCGACCTCGGTCGCATGCAGCGGCTGCCCCCGGGCATCTACGAGCTGCAGCTGGATGCGCATCTCGTCCCGGCCGAACTCCACGGGCGCCTCGAATCGAAAGGGGGCCTTGCGATAGGAGGAGGGCTCGATGTTCTGAAGGCGCGTGTTCGTGCTGGAGGAGCCTTCCACGTGGGCCAGGATCGACGCTCCCTCGAGGCGCGTGCCCCGGGCGTTGCAGACGAGGATGGCGCCCCACAGCTCACCGCCCTCGCCCCGCACGATGTCCGGTAAGGTGGAGTCGATGTCCTCGAAGTAGACCGGCTTGGGAGCCAGCTCGAGGGAGACCCGCAGGTCTCCACGTCCACAGCGGAAGAGCAGCTCGTGCTCGCCGGCTTCGAGGGCCAGGGGGACGCGGGTGATGCCGAGGCCGTATGGGTCGCCGGCGCGGGGCTCACCGTCCACGATCACGTAGCTGTGCCCGGAAGCCTCCAGGCGCCACGCGCTCGTGACCGGCAGATCGACCCTGGCAAAGGCCCAGCCACCGCGAAAGGCGTCGCCGCTGAACTGCGCCTGTTCATCCGCTTCGAAACGAGTCCAGGTGCGCGGCTCTCCATCCAGTCCCAGCACTCGGCTTCCCTCGTGCGGAGCCTCCCAGGTGCCCTGGGCCAGGGCCCATTCGATCGGGTCGGGGCGCAGGAGAGCGCGTCGCCTGGGGCCGAGGGATTCGATGGCCAGGATGGACCGCAGTGGGCGAAAGCCCTCGGCCGGTTGGAGGGCCACCCCGAACGTGGCGAGGAGAGTGAGGATCACAGCTCGGAGGAGGGGTAGAGCAGCTCGAACAGCGCCGGGTTGTGTCGGCGCAGGTCGTCGGTGTGCGGCAGCTTGTGGACGCTCTGGGGGTAGATGACCTCCCGGTCCACCTCGTGGACGAAGTAGTGCGGCTTGCGGACCGTTCGAGGAATGGTCCAGGTCGAGCGGTCGTCGGGGTTGTGGTAGACCGCGGCCACGCGCACGCGATCCAGGTCGAGGTTGCGGCGCAGCGCTTCCTTGAGCCGCAGGAGGACGTGGTTGACGAGCTGACCGCTGCGGAAGGTCGTGTCGACGATCAGGATGTCGTGCTGCCGCTCGATGCGGTCCACCAGGTAGTTGAAGCCGATGATGTCGGAGCGGTAACTCGTACGGGTCGTGCGGGTGCTCAGGCTGATGTGGTCGGGCGGAGGGAGCTCGGGCCTCTTCTTGTGCATGTACTTGAAGACTTCATGCACCGGCAGCCCCGTGCTCACCCC
>JAUIEE010000182.1 GCA_030428965.1 bacterium
GATCAGAAAGCGGGTGTCGTAGTGCACGTGCGCCGGCTCCCCCGGACGCTCGGGGATGGCGTGCACGTCGACGTCGATCGGCGACGGGTCGATGCGCAGCCCGACGATCCCCGTCTCTTCCCGGGCCTCGCGCAGGGCGACGGACGCCAGGTTGGCGTCTCCGTCGCAGTGTCCGCCGGGCTGAAGCCAGCGTCCTAGCTTGCGGTGCAATAGCAACAGGGCCCGTTCCCTCCGTGCATCCACGACGAGCCCGGAAGCGGTCAGGTGCCCCTCGAGGCAGCTGCGCAGGAGAGCGTCCCGGTGGTCCTGGAGAAAGGCCAGGGTCGTGCGTCGGGCCGTCTCGACCTCGGGCTGGTCGGGACGGAAAGCCCCCAGGCAGTCCGCGGCCAGCTGGCGATCCTCGGACGAGGCGAGCTCCGGACTTCCGGCTTCGAGCCAGCGCGAAGGGCGCCGGAGCTTCATGAGCGCAGGAGCTTGCGGTAGCGCCCTGCTCTCGATTCCGGACCGAAGCCCATGCGCTCGCGCCAGCCCTTGCGCCACTCGGCGTAGTCCTCGTAGGTGCCGTGGTGGAAGTTGACGTATCCGTCGCCTTCGAAGGCGAGGATGTGGGAGACGACGCGGTTGAGGAAGTAGCGGTCGTGGGAGACGACGATGGCCGAGCCCACGTAGTTCATCAGCGCTTCCTCGAGTACGCGCAGGGTGTCGAGGTCGAGATCGTTCGTCGGTTCGTCGAGCAGGATCACGTTGGCCGGGATCTTGAGCATGCGGGCCAAGAGGACGCGGTTGCGCATCCCGCCGGAGCATTCCCCGAGCAGCTTCTGCTGGTCCTCGCCCTTGAAATTGAAGCGCGAGACGTAGGCGCGGCCATCCAGGCTCGAGTTGCCGAAGGGGATGATGTCGTTGCCCTCGGTGATGTTGTCGTAGACGCTCTTCGAATCGTCGAGGATCAGTCGCGACTGGTCGAGGTAGGTCAGCTCGACCGTCGGGCCCATCGTGACCGTTCCCTCGTCCGGTTCCTCCTGGCCGAGGATCATGCGCAGGAGCGTGGTCTTGCCCATTCCGTTGGCACCCACGACGCCGAGGATGGCGTTGCGCGGCAGGTCGAAGGACAGGTCCTTGATCAGGGTGCGCTCGCCGTAGCTCTTCGTGACGCCCTTGAGCTCGATGACCTTGTCCCCCAGGCGCGGGCCGGGGGGGATGCGCAGCTCGATCTCTTCCAGCTGGTCCTCGGCCTTCTGGTTCTCCAGGTCGCGCAGGCGCTGGACGCGCGCCTTGGCCTGGGTGCTGCGGGCCTTCGGCGTGCGTCCGAGCCACTCGCGTTCGGCCTTGATGGTCTTGGCGATGCGCGAGTCGGCCTGGCGCTTGACGTCGAGGTTGCGCGCCTTCTGTTCGAGGTAGTCGCTGTAGTTGCCCTTGTAGGGCGTGCCCTTTCCCCGTTCGACCTCGAGCATCCAGTCCACGACGTTGTCGAGGAAGTAGCGGTCGTGGGTGATCAGGATGACCGCCCCCTGGTACTCCTGCAGGTGTTGCTCCAGCCATTCGATCGTTTCGGCATCGAGGTGGTTGGTGGGCTCGTCGAGCAGGAGCAGGTCGGGCTGGGACATCAAGAGCTTGGCCAGGGCTACCCGGCGGCGCTCGCCGCCCGACAGCTTGGAGACGTCGGCATCCATGGGCGGCAGGCACAGGGCGGTGGCGGCCTGCTCCAGGTGGCTGTCCAGTTCCCAGGCGTCCTTGTGGGCGATCTCCTCGTCGAGCTTCGTCATCTCGTCGGACAGACGCATCATCTCGTCGTCGTCCGTGCAGGTGCCCATGTCCTCGGCGACCTTGTTGTAGCGCTCCAGCAGGTCACGTATGGGCTGGACGGCTTCATCCAGGTTGCCGGCCACGTCCTTCTCCTCGTTGAGGGGAGGCTCCTGGGAGAGATAGCCGACCGAGATTCCGCCTACCGGCTGGGCGACCCCTTCGAACTCGGAGTCCTCGCCTGCGATGATCCGCATCAGGGTCGACTTGCCCGCGCCGTTGGGGCCGATCATTCCGATCTTGGCCCCCTCGAGGAAGGACAGGGTGATGCCCTTCAGGACCTCGCGCAGGCCGTAGAACTTCTGGAGGTCCTGGAGCTGGAAAATGATCTTCTCGGACATGGGGACAAAGGTTGGGCAGTGCCGATGCTTTCAGGGTGGAGTGGGGGTATCCTAGCGCCACTTTTTGCGGAACACGACGAGCGAGGCTGATCCATGGACTTCCTGAGAGAGTTGGGCATCGAGGACGAGAACCCGGGGGCGTACAACGGCGAGTGGCTGGCCGGGTCGGGGGACCTCCTGGAGAGCGTGGATCCTGCCACGGGGAAGGCGATCGCTCGGGTGCGCCAGGCGGGTCTCTCCGAGTACGAGGCCTGCGTCGGCGCCGCCCAGGAGGCCTTCCTTCGCTGGCGTGAGGTGCCGGCGCCCCAGCGGGGGGAGATCGTGCGCCAGGCCGGCAACGCGATCCGTGAGAAGAAGGACGCCCTCGGACGCCTGATCACCCTCGAGATGGGCAAGATTCTGCAGGAGGGCTGGGGCGAGGTTCAGGAGGCGATCGACATCGCCGACTTCGCCGTGGGGCAGTCCCGGATGCTGTACGGCCTGTCCATGCACTCGGAGCGGCCCGGTCATGCCATGCGCGAGCAGTGGCACCCGATCGGGCCCGTGGGCGTGATCAGCGCCTTCAACTTCCCGATGGCCGTCTGGGCCTGGAACTCCATGATCGCGTGGATCTGCGGCGACCCGTGCGTGTGGAAGCCTTCGAGCGAAACGCCCCTGTGCGCGATCGGCCTGACGAACGTCGTGCGCCCGGTGCTGGAGGAAGCGGGCTTCGGGGCCCTGGCCTCCCTCGTCGTGGGGCCGCCCGAGGAGATCGGGCAGAAGATGGTGGACGATCCCCGCTTCCCCCTGATCTCGTTCACCGGGTCGACCGCCGTGGGACGCAACGTGGCCTCGGCCGTTGCGGGTCGCTTCGGGCGTTCGATCCTCGAGCTCGGCGGCAACAACGCTCTGGTCGTCATGGAGGACGCCGACCTCGACATGGCCATCCCCGCCATCGTGTTCGGGGCGGTCGGCACGGCCGGCCAGCGCTGCACGTCGACCCGTCGGGTCATCGTGCACGAGAAGATCGCGGACGAGGTGGAACGACGGCTCCTGAACGCCTACGAGCAGGTCCGGATCGGCAATCCCCTGGAGGCCTCCACGCTGTGCGGTCCCCTGGTCACCCCGCGGGCCGTGGCCCAGATGCAAGCTGCCCTCGAAAAGGCCCGCGCCGAGGGCGGAGACGTCCTGTACGGCGGCGAGGTCCTGGAGATGGGGGGCGCAGAGGCCGGAGGCAACTACGTGAAGCCGGCCATCGTGCGCGCCAAGAACGACTACGAGGTCGTCCAGCAGGAGACCTTCGCGCCGATCCTGTACCTGATTCGCACGGAGAACCTGGAGCAGGCCCTCGAGCTGCACAACGACGTTCCCCAGGGGCTCTCCTCGGCCATCTTCACCATGAGCGTGCGGAACGGGGAGCGTTTCGTCTCGGCCGCAGGTTCGGACTGCGGGATCGCCAACGTGAACATCGGCACCTCAGGTGCGGAGATCGGTGGTGCCTTCGGCGGTGAGAAGGAGACGGGGGGAGGGCGCGAGTCCGGTTCCGACGCCTGGAAGGCGTACATGCGCCGCCAGACGAACACGATCAACTGGTCCGAGGATCTGCCCTTGGCCCAGGGGATTCAGTTCGGCTAGCCGCCCGGGTTCCGATCCGGCCGCTCGGTGCATGCCGAGCGGCCTCGCGGTACCAGATCGGGGCTAGAAGTTGCCGTTCAGGCGCTGGGCCATGGAGAGCAGGGCGGCCTGGTTGGGCAGGTTCGAGGTTCCCTCCTGCTCCAGTTCGAACAGGAGCTCCCCGCCCCCTAGCTGGATTTCGGCCTTGTTCAGGAAGGCGTTGTCCGTCGTCAGGTAGTAGGCGTAGGCAAAGGACGACCAGTTCTGGTAGGCCTCGACGGTGGCCACGTAGCCGTCGGCGGGCAGCTGTCCCTGGTTGCAGAACAGCGGCAGGTCGAGGTCGAGCGGGCCCACGGCGGTGTAGCTCCAGGGGCCGGACTGACCCGGGAACCAGGCCATGTTCGAGATGCCCGCGTAGAGGGAGTCTTCGAGAACCTCTTCGGTGAGGGCGGTCATGGCCGCGTTGTCGCCCCGGAAGACCGTCTCGAGCATCCCCTTCAGGGCGTTGTCCACGATGGCGTGCTCGATCATCTGTCGGCCGCGGTAGAGGTTGTGGCCGACCTTGTTGCTGTAGCCGGCCTGGATGAAGCCGCTGCAGTTCGACATCCCATCGGCGACGAGCCGAGCCACGAGGGGGAACCAGCTCTTCTTTTCCGCGCGCCAGGTCGGGTCCGCCACGGCGTAGGCCGCGCTCATGGCGTCCAGTCCCCATCCCTCGCCGCGTCCGTAGGGAAGGCCCCAGTTCGGGTTCTCTTCGACGAACTGCTGAACTCCGTAGAGACCGTCGCCCTGCCAGCCGCTGTACTGATCGTTGCGGTGGCGGTGGAAGCCGAAGTGGAAGCTCTCGGCGGCCATGACGAGATCGTCCCGCGCCAGCGCGTCGTTGCCCAGCCAGACCAGAACCTTCGGCGAGCGCGTGTAGCGAATGTAGTGCTGGTAGTCGTGGGGGTCGTAGCTCAGGAGAGTCGCCTCGTACGGCGGAGCGAGCCCCTGGGAGGCGACGTAGTCGACCTGGAACGTCGGCGCGAGGTACAGGCCCATGGCGTCGTCGTTGCGCAGGGTCGGGCGCCCGAAGTGGGTCCAGGGTACGTAGGGCTCGCCACCGGGCGGGCTGATGAGCCAGTCCTCGACGGAG
The DNA here is from genome assembly GCA_030428965.1 of bacterium. Classification (GTDB taxonomy): domain Bacteria; phylum Planctomycetota; class UBA1135; order UBA1135; genus JAUIEE01. The sequence continues at coordinate 4,870 of JAUIEE010000182.1, forward strand.
CTCATGTCGCCGTCGGCCTTGTAGAGGGCCACGGGCATGCGCGCGGAGTGCATGCGGTGGATGAGCTTGAAGGCCTCGTACCCGGTCCGGGCGGCGCTCTCGGCGACGCGAATGCCGTCGGAGATGTGGATCTCCGCACCGCTGGTCATGCCTCCGTAGGTCACGCCGTAGGCATGGGCCCAGCCCATGACGCCCAGGGGGACCGGGTAGAGGCCGTTCGTGGTCGTGCCCTGTTCCAGAACGTCTCGCAGCTCCGTGAGCTCGGCCGCGAGGGTCCCGCGCACGTTGGCGCGTCCCACGTGCTCGAGGGAGGGCAAGGTCACGTTCTGGGGGAAGTAGCGCGCGGTCCACGGCGTCCACCAGGACCAGTACTTCTCTCCGCTCGCGGCGTCGACGCCCCGGGTCGCGAAGCCCTGACCTACCTGCCTGTGGTAGGCGAACAGGCTTCCGGCCACGGCGGTGGGTGCCAGACCCAGGCGGCGATGGAAGTGAGACTGCCAGCCCATGACGTGCAGGCTGGCGTCCGGGTTGGGGGCTACGAGCGGGTAGATGCGGCGCCCGCCTTCGCTGTAGGGGGAGCCGAGGAAGGGGTCGTCCACGTCCTGATCCAGGCTCCATCCATCGGGCAGGGAGACTTCGATCGTCCGGAAGTAGAGCTTGCCGAGAGGATCGTCGGCGTCGATCGCCGGGTCGATGCCACACTGCGCATTGTTGAAGCGCAGATCGAGCCCCACGATCCGCTCGTCGCGCATGGTGGAGACGTAGGCGTGAACGCCCAGGAAGTGGGGCAGGGTCCCCATGGGTCCGGCGACCTCCGTCGTGGGCTCCATGGTCTGGTAGATGCGCAGCTGCGTCATCACGGGACCGTAGCGTTCGAGCTTGAAACTCCCGCTGCCGTCGAACAGGCGGCAGGTGTACTCGTTGTCGAAGCAGTCGTAGGCGCGCAGGATCACTCCGTTCGCGTTGTTCAAGAGGTCCCGCACGGGATTGGGCAGGTTGGCCGGTCCCTGCCGCAGGTCTTCGAGTCCCGGCGTGCCCGGGGAACCTGCCGTGTTCGGCGTCGGGTTGAAGACGACCGGGTAGAAGTTCTGGGTGACCCCGGCGTTGCCGCCCGCGGGCTCCCGCACTCGACCGAGGACCTCCACCACGTCGGCGCCGTCCGCTTCGTTGGGGTAGCGGCTGACGATCTCTATCTGGGTCGTGACGAGGGTGTCGTCGATGTCGGCGATCCGCAGGGGGATCTGACCGTCGCTGCGCGGGTACGTGCCCTTGGGCACGGGGATGGTGGCGCGCAGGATGATCTCGTCCTCGTTGCTGGCGGTCGTCTCGATGACTGCAACGGTCTGACCATCCTCCACGGTTCCGCCCTGTTCCTCCACGAGCGGGCCTCCGCCGGCTCTTCCGCCGCCGCCGCCTCCTCCTCCGCTACACGCCGCCAGTGCGCTGAGGACGCATCCACAGAATCCGTATCTCCAACTGCGTAGGGCTTGGCCCCGTCCCGGTGCTCGCATGTCCCAGCCTTCCCGGTGGAACGTCCCCACGACGTTCCTCCCGCGATTCCCCGCGCCCTGGTTCGACACGCCGCCGGCGGGGACTGGATCCAATCGAAGTATCGACTTCGTAGGGGCGAAGGCCTTTCCAGGGGGGCCTTGTCCGGGGCGGTCCTCCCACCGCCTGGAACCTGTCCAAGAAACCCTTTCTGTTGTGAATCCCAGTTGCACCGAACCCCCGTGTTAGCGACGGGGGCAGGCGACTCCAAGCACGGCCCGAGCTGCTTACGTAAGAAACGTCCTCATGAAAGGAGGTTCATCAGGGGACCTCGAAGGGCGGGCCCTCGCGCACGAGTCGATCGAGCTCGAGCAGCTTGCCGGCGGAGAAGCCGCGATCGTGGAACCAGCGAATCGTCCCCTCGGCGTCCACGAGGAGGACGCGGATGTTGCGAGGGGTTTCGTTGCCCAGCTGCTTCACCAGGCGGTCGGCGGCATCCCCGTAGAGGGTGATGACGGTGCCCCAGTCCTCCTCGGGAATGCCGCTGCGCATCCCGGAGTCGATGGTGTCGCGCAGCACGCGGGGGAACAGTCCGCGTATCGTCGGCAGCTCGACCAGGCGCGCGGGGGTCTCGGACTGGAGCAGGCCGAAGAGCCAGCGATCCGCGTCGAACTGAGCCTTCTGCACGTAGCCGACCAGGCAGATCGTCACCTCACCCTCGTCGGAGGGGAAGGCGCGGGGACGCCCGTCGAGGTCCTGGCCCTCGACCCGGACCAGAGGTTCGCCAACGGGGTTCCGATTGGGGATCGTCGCCTGGCAGGAGGTTCCGGCGCCGGAACACCCGACGACGAGGACGGCCACGGAGAAAGGCTCGAGGACGGGCAGCTTCATGGGTCCAGGATAGGGACCGGCCCGGGGAGAGACCAAAACGGTTACGGATCGTCGGCGCTGCGCTAGGTCCCCCCAGGAATCGAGCGCTCGGGCCTCGACAAGGGGACTCCCGCGCCTAGGTTCCGGGGCAGCGTCATACCCAGTCCTTGCAAAAGCTGACTCCCGCAGCGTCGTAAGGGAAGGGTCCAAGCCCTTCCGAGGAGAGGCAGGTTTCCCATGAAGAATCCGTTCCCGTGGCTCGCGTCCGTAGGCGTCCTGACCCTGGGGGCCGTCGGCTCTGCCGAAAAAGAGGTCGAGGTCGACTTCGAAGGTCTCGGCAAGAGCTTCATCGAGGCCTACTGCACCGAACCGGTCGGCTCCGAGGGCTGTACGCTGCGCGACGTCGCGGACCGCAAGTTCGCCCGCTTGCGCATGGGGGCCTTCGAGATCTTCTATCCCCCCGGCCACCTGGCCGAAAAGTCGGAGGCCCAGGATCTGCGCGAGGTGGCCCTGGCCATCGCCGACCTCCAGCTCGGCTGGCTCGGGTGGGTCGCGGATGAGGAGCTCGACCTGGGTGCCTTCGAGGCCGTGCGCGCCTGGATCGAGGGCTGGAAGCCCTCGGCCCTCAAGGGTCTGGTCGAGGCCGAGAACAAGGACCTGGTCCTGGCCCTGGGGGCGCCCGAGGAGGTGCGCGAGGCCTTGTCGCAGGTCGATGAGCTCATGCACGACGGCTCCGTGGCCGGCATCACGCCGGGGGCAGGTCGCTACGTGCGCCTCTTCTGCGCACCGCGACGTCGGGACTTCATGGAGGTCGTCGGTTTCCTGGGACTGATGCGCTCGGAGCTCAAGGACGCCTTCTGGGTCGATGGCGTGCACGAGTGGGCTCAGCTGCAGTGGGGATCCACGCTGGTCCTGGCCCTGGAGTACGCGCCCTGGTCCGGCTTCGATCCCGAGTTCAAGACGGGCAAGAGCATGAAGGACTTCGAGGAGACCGGCCTCACCGAGCATGTCATCCAGCGCTCGGCCACGATCTATCTCAAGGAGTGCCTGGGGCGCGAGCTGGACCGGGTCGAAGCCGGGCTGCCCTTGAACCTGACCATCGAGATCTGCGGCCAGGTCAACACGATGGACGGGGATGGGGCTCGCGGGCATTCGGGCAACCAGAGCCAGCCCTACGAGCGCTTCGTGCCGGGGGGCAACCCGGCCGGAGGCGTCTTGCCGCCGGCCCCGGTGGCCAGCGGCGTTCTGGTCGAGAACCAGTGGCGCGTCGGTGGGGGTGCCGACCACTTCACCAAGCCCCTGCGCAAGGGGCAGAAGGACGGGGCCAAGAAGGCGAGCAAGGACAAGCAGCGTGCCAACTACAAGGACGGCATCTCCCACTTCCTCCTGAAGGAAGCCGAAGGATCGGGACAGCACATCGTCTCCGCTCCCTTCCTCGGTGAGCTCGCCAGCGAACAGGCCTACCCGCCCTTCGAGTTCGTGGTCGACTACCGCGAGTTCTTCCGTTCCTACAAGGCGAGCTTCCTGAACTGGCTGCGACGCCACGGCGTGGAGGGATCCCCAGAGGAGAGCGAGCAGCGCTTTCGGTCACTCTTGCGGCGACTGAACGAGGCCAGCGACGAAGCGCGGCTCCAGGCCTTGATCGAGGAGCTGTACGAGATGCCGCTGAGCGGTCGTAGCGAGGACGACGCGAGCCTCGAGTGGCGCTACCTGGGCTGGCTGAAGAAGGGCAAGTAGCCTCCTGAGGCGGCTGGGCGCTATCCTGCGCGTCCGTGAGCTACCTGAGCTGGCTACTCCTCCTGTCCACCGCGTTCGCGCTCCTGGAGCGCGTCCTGCCTGCCCGTCGGGGTCAGGACGCCCTGCGTCCCCAGATCGCGAACGACCTGGCCTACCTGCTCTTCAACGGCCACTTCTATGCCGTGTGGGTCGCTGGGCTGGTGGGGGGCGTGGCCCTCTGGGCCCGCAAGGGGCTCGGGGCCCTGTCGCTCTTGCCGGAGAACGGCTGGCTCGACGGCCGGACCCCGGCCCTGCAGTTCCTCGTGTTTCTCGTGGTGAGCGATTTCCTCCAGTGGTGCGTGCATCGAATCCTGCATGGGGTGCCCTGGCTGTGGCAGTTCCACAAGGTGCACCACTCGGTCGAGCGCATGGACTGGGCAGCCAACTTCCGCTTCCACTGGATGGAGCTCGTCGTCTATCGCTCGCTCTTGTACGTGCCGCTCCTGTGGCTCGGGGGCGATGGCGGACCTCTCTTCGCCGTGGCGGTCTTCGCGACCGCCTGGGGGCACTTCAACCACGCGAACCTGAAGCTCGAGCTGGGCCCGCTGGGCTACGTGTTCAACAGCCCCCGCATGCACCTGTGGCATCACGACGCCTCCGACGAGGGGGGCGTGGCCAAGAACTTCGGCATCGTGCTCAGCGTCTGGGACTTCCTGTTCGGAACGGCCTACTGGCCACGCCGGCGCAGCCCGATGAGAATCGGCTACCCCGGTGACGGGGAGATGCCGCGGGACCTGGGCCGGCAGGCTCTCTTTCCCCTGTGGCCGCGCCGCTCCTGAGGCTCACTTTTGGGCCGGGCCGCGATCTTCGAAGGTCGCCGGCTGCGAGAGGGACAGGCGCCAGGCTCCACGACCCTGGGTCGCCACGACGATGCGGTCGCGTTCGGGTTCCAGCAGGATGTCGATGACCGGCGCGGTCGGCAGCCCGCGCCCGAACCTGCGCCAGGTGAGTCCCCCGTTGCGGGTTCGGAAGAGCCC
>JAUIEE010000183.1 GCA_030428965.1 bacterium
GGGGGTCGAACGGGTGGATTCCGCCGCGAGGCCGAATGGTAGCCGGAACCAGGCGCCGGCAGGAAAAAAACTCTTCCCTCCGGCCAGCGACCGCCTCTGGAGCACTTCTGTTGCAGGACCTGTAGGCTGAGGGCACCTTTCCCTACCTGCGCATGTCCTCCCTTGCAATCGCCTCGATCCTCACCCTGACGGTCCCTCTTCTGGCCGGCGAGGAAGCTTGCCCGTGGTGTCGCAACGAGGACGAACGCATGCAGGTCTTTCGGACCGTCTCCCACGGCCCGTTTCCCCTGGCGCAAACGGAAAGCTCCGAGGTCGCCGCCTCGCTCCCGACGGCGGATTGGATCGCCATCGAGAGCGAGCACTTTCGCTTTCTGTCCGCCCTCGACGGCCGCAAGATCGAGCGAGAAGAGCGCAAGGAGATCGAGGCCTGGCTCGACGAGCTGCGGCCGTCCCTTCCGGGCCTGCCCCGGAAGGTCAAGAAGCTCGACCGCTGGCTGCGATTGCACCGCATCGCCTATCGGGTCGAGGCATTCTACGCGCGCTTCCAGAAGCTGCTCGACGTCCAGGACGAAGACTTCGATCCCGAACGGAATGCCGCAGGCCCGTTCATGGGGGCCGGCCTCTACCTGGGGGAGAAGGGCAAGTTCGAAGTGATCTTCCACGCCCAGCGGGCGACCCACCAGGCCTTCACCGCCGACAGCATGGGGGTGCGCGTCACCGACAGCGTGCGCTGGCACTTCTCTCCCGAGCACAAGATGCTGGCCTCCATCCCGGCCGAGGACGCGGATCTGCGCAACGACCGCTGGCTACTGCCCCACACGATCCACAACCTCTCACACCTTCTCCTGTGCGCCTACAGGCACTTCTCCTACGACCCTCCCGTCTGGCTGGACGAAGGCCTGGCCCACTTCCTCGAGCGCGAAATCGATCCGCTCTCGACCACCCTGGACAGCGACGAGGGAGCGACGCGTCATCGTGGAGACCGCAAGGACTGGGCCGAGCTGGACCGCAAGCTCGTGAGCCGGGGGAAGGAGAAACGCCTGGCCGAGATGATGGCCCTCCAGACCTTCGGACAGCTGGACGACGATCACCACAAGACGGCCTACTCCATGGTGCGTTTCCTCGCCGAGGAACACCCCGAGGGCTTCTCACGGCTCCTCGCCGGCGTCAAGGGCCAGCTCGATGACCGCGGCTACCCGAGCGGCAAGGACCTGCCCGGCCTCCAGCGCAGACTGCTGCGATCGATCTGGGATTGGAGCCCCGCGGACTTCGACCAGGCCTGGCGAACCTGGGTGCTGGAACGTCCCTAGAAGCGCGCCGCCCGACTTGCTTCCGGAGCCGTTGGGTCCGACGATGCGATTCCCCACTCCGCGAGACTCACCTTGTTCTCCGAACGCATCGAAATGGCCCTGCGCTTCGCGGCCCTCGCCCACGGCGACCAGCGGCGCAAGGGCAGCGCCCTGCCCTACTTCTACCACCCTTTTTCGGTCGCCCTGATCCTGATGCGCTTCGGCTTCCCCGAGGACTGGCTCGTGGCCGGCATCCTGCACGACACGATCGAGGACACCGCCACGACCGCCGCCGACATCGAGCAGGCCTTCGGTCGCCCGGTGCGGGAGCTGGTCGAGGGTTGCTCGGAACCCGACCAAGCCCAGCGTTCGTGGGAAGATCGCAAGGGGCGCACCATCGAGTTTCTGCGCACGGCGCCCTACCCCGTCAAGGTCATCGCCTGCGCAGACAAGCTTCACAACCTGGGATCGGTGCGCTTCGACCTCCAGCACGGCAACGCCAGCACGGAGGAAGTCTGGGCTCGCTACCGCCGAGGCAAGGAAAAGCAGGCCTGGTACTACCGCGGCGTATCCGCCAGCTTGGAGCAGAATCTCGAGCCCCATCAGGAGCACGAGATCTTCGACAGCCTGCGCACACTCGTCCACGAGGTCTTCGGAGATGCCCAAGTCTGACGATTCGCCGGAAACCTCCCTCCCGCGCCGGGAGCCCCCGATCGGCTTCGGGCAGTGGAACTCGGAGGAGGTTCGCAGGGTCGGCGGCGAGGTGATCGAGATCCTCGCGGACTACCTCGCCGCGCTTCCCGAGAGGCCGGTGCAACCGCCTCTGCCCGCGGACGTGGCCACCCGGCGTTCGATACCGGCTCCCGGGACGGCGTCCACCGCCGACGCGGTCCTGGCCGAATTTCGAGAGCACATCGCTCCGTACCCCTTCGGCAACGGACACCCGGGGTTCTTCGGCTGGGTCAATTCACCACCCGACGTCATGGGGATCTTCGCGGAGCTCCTGGCGTCCATGATGAATCCGAGCTGCGCGGGCGGACAGCACGCCGCCATCGAGCTCGAACGACAGCTCGTCGGCTGGATGCGCGAGATGTTCTCCTTCCCCGAGGAATCGATGGGGCTGTTCGTCAGCGGCGGCTCGGCGGCGACCTTGACCGCCCTGGTCGTGGCCCGGCACGTCAAGACCCCCTTCGACGTACGTCAAGAGGGATTGCAGTCCAACCCACGACCCCTGGTGGCCTACCTCGGCCTCGACGCCCACACCTGCGCAACCAAGGCCTTCGAGCTGCTCGGCATCGGCCGCAAGAACCTGCGCGTGATCGCCAACGACGCCGACGGACGGCTCGATCCTCGCGAGCTGCGCGCCAGGATCCGGGCCGACCTCGACCGGGGGGACACGCAGCCTTTCGCCATCGTCGCGAGCGCGGGAACGGCGACCCACGGTTCGATCGACCCCATCGATGCCATCGCGGACATCGCCGCCGAGTTCGACCTCTGGCTGCACGTCGACGGTTCCTATGGAGCACCGGCCATCCTCGCTCCCGCCTACCGGGAACGCCTCGAGCCCCTGAAGCGCGCCGACAGCCTGGCGCTCGACCCCCACAAGTGGTTCTGCGCACCGGTCGAGGCCGGCTTCGTCCTGTGCCGCCACGGCGCGGCCATGCGGGACAGCTTTCGCCTCGTACCGGCCTACATCCGCGAGGACGATGACCGCGCAGATGCGCCCTTCTGGTTCAGCGAATGGGGCTTGCAGCAGACGCGCGGGTTCCGCGCCCTCAAGGTCTGGATGCTGTGGAAGCACCACGGAACGGCCGGCCTGGCCGAAGCGATCTCGGGCGACATCGTCCTGGCCGAGTACCTGGCCGACCTCCTGCGCGGGGATCCGGAGTTCGAGCTGTGGGAGCCCCAGAGCCTCAGCATCGTCTGCTTCCGACACGTGGCCCCGGACGGCACTCCCGAAGAGGTCGACGACCACAACCGCAGGATCCTCGGCCAGGTCCAGGCCAGAGGTCAGGTCTTCCCGACCTCGACCTCCATCCGGGGACGCTTCTGGCTAAGGGCGTGCATCGTCAATCCCTGGACGACCCGACGGGAGGTCGACCTCCTGGTGCAAACGGTCCGGGAGACCGGCGCGCGGCTCAGCGACAAGGCGTCCTAGGCAGCGCCGCCCGCTCAGGTCTCGCCACGGGCGATGCGCCCCTCGGACTGCACCAGGGAGGCCTCCTCCAGGGCGCGGCGCGTCCAGGCTTCCTTCGGCTCGACCTCGCTTGCCGGGCAGACCTCGTTCAAGGGGCACTGCGCGCAGCGTGGGGCGCGCGCCGTGCAGACGTAGCGGCCGTGCAGGATCAGCCGGTGCCCGCTGTCGATCCAGGTCTCCTGCGGGAAACGCTCACACAGGTCCCGTTCGATCTTGTCGGGCTTCGTCTCGAGCGTGAGTCCCAGGCGTCCGGAGACGCGCTTGGCGTGGGTGTCGATCGGGAAGCCTGCCGGAATCCCGAAAGCCGTTCCCAGCACGACGTTGGCCGTCTTGCGGGCCACACCCGGCAACTGGATCAGAGCCTTCATGTCGGCCGGCACCTCTCCTCCATGCTCGTCGACCAGGACGCGACTCGCTCCCTGGATGGCCTTGGCCTTGTTGCGAAAGAAACCGGTGCTCTTGATGAGCCCTTCGACTTCCTCGCGGGGCGCGGCGGCGAGACTTGCGGGCGTCGGATAGGCCTCGAACAGGCGTGGGGTCACGCGGTTCACGGTCCGGTCGGTGCTTTGCGCGCTCAGGATCGTCGCGATCAAGAGTTGCCAGGGGCTCTCGAAGGCCAGCTCGCAGCGGGGCTCGGGAATCGCCTCGACCAGACGCTCACGTAGCGTCTGCAGCCGAGCCTGGTTGTCGTCGTGGCTCTCGGTGGTTTGGGGCACGGGCCTCAAGCTACCGCAGTCCCACCTGTCTCGCCTAGAATGCGGCGCCCTCCTCCAACCCGAACCAGACCATGACCGTCCAAAAGACCACGGAGAACCGCCTGGCCCCGGCCGACCTGCGCTGGCACTGCCCTCCCGAGGAGCTGTCCTTCGAGTCCACCGAGGAGCTCGAGCCCCTGCGCGGCGTGATCGGTCAAGACGACGCCATGGACGCCCTCAGCTTCGGGCTGGAGATCTTCGCCCCCGGTCAAAACGTCTTCGTTCGGGGGCTCACGGGCACAGGTCGACTGACGCTCGTGCGCCGAATCCTCAAGGAAATCCAGCCGGCCTGTCCTCTGGCTCCGGACTACGTCTACGTCGCCAACTTCGAGTCGAGCGAGCGCCCCAAGCTCTTGATCCTGCCCCGCGGACGGGCGCGCGAACTGCGGGACGCCATCGACCGCCTGCTGCAGTTCGTGCGCACGGACCTGGCACCGGCCCTGGAGTCGGAGGCCATGCGCGGTCGGCGGCAGGCGATGGACGAGGGTCTGGAGAAGCGCCTGCAGGAGATCGGTCGACCGTTCGAAGACGAGCTCAAGGCCAACCAGCTCTCGATGAGCGTGGTTCAGGTCGGCACCGAGGTACGCCCGATGCTGATGCCGGTCATCGGCAACGAGCCGACTCCCCCGGAGAAGATCCAGCAGCTGCACGCGAACGGCGACCTCAGCGACGAGGACATCCAGGAGATCCAAGATCGCATCCAGCGCTTCGCCAAGAAGCTGGCCACCGTCTCCCAGGACATGCAGAAGCTGCGCCTGCAGCACGCCGAGAACGTGCGCGACTTCTACCGTGGGGAGGCCGCGGGGCTGCTCGAAGGCGCGACGCGACGCATCCGGGAGCAGTTTCCGATCGACGCCGTGCACCGGCACCTGGACGAGCTCATCGCCGACCTCTTGCGGGGCGGAATCGACGAGGTGCAAAAGAGCGAGGGCGCCCTGTCGCGCTACAAGGTCAACGTGGTCCTCGGGCACCACCCGACCGAGGGATGTCCGATCATCGTCGAGAACACTCCGACCATGTCGAACCTGCTGGGAAGCATCGATCGCCGCTTCCTTCCGGAGGGCGGAGCCGTTTCCGATCACACCATGATCCTCGGGGGCTCCCTGCTGCGTGCCGACGGCGGCTACCTGATCCTGGAGGCCATGGACGTGCTCAACGAACCGGGCGCATGGCGCGTTCTCGTGCGCACCCTGCGCACGGGACGCCTGGAGATCGTTCCCCCGGAGGTCTCCGGGCCCTGGGGTTCACGCATGATGAAGCCCGAGTCGATCCCGATCAATCTGAAGGTGGTCCTGATCGGCGACGCCGATCTCTACCACGCGCTCGACTCGCGCGACGCCGATTTCCCCCAGCTCTTCAAGGTGCTGGCGGACTTCGACAGCACCATCGAACGCAGTCCCTCGAACATCGTGGCCTACGCGAGCTTCCTCGCCCGGGTCTCCAAGGACGAGAAGCTGCCCCACTTCGACCGCAGCGCGGTCGCCGCCCTGGCGGAACACGGTGCGCGCATCGCCGGCCGCAACGACCGCCTCACCACGCGCTTCGGGCGCCTGACGGACCTGGCCCGGGAGGCGGCCTTCCTCGCCCAGAAGAGCGGCGAGAAGTACGTCAGCGGCGCACGGGTCAAGGAGGCCGTGCGCCGCACGAAGCGTCGTGCCGACCTGCCCGCGCGCAAGTTCCGGGAGCGGGTCGAGGACGGAACGATCCAGATCCAGACCCAGGGCAAGGTCGTGGGGCAGGTGAACGGACTGGCGGTCATCTCGAGCGGCCCGCTGCGCTACGGGTTCCCGGCCCGCATCACCGCCACGATGGGAGCTGGGCACGCCGGAGCGATCAACATCGAGCGCGAGTCCCAGCTGTCCGGAGCGATTCACACCAAGGGCTTCTACATCCTGGGCGGTCTCCTGCGGCATCTCTTGCGCACCCAGCACCCTCTCGCCTTCTCCGCTTCGATCGCTTTCGAGCAGAGCTACGGGGGCATCGACGGGGACTCCGCATCCGGCGCGGAGATGTGCTGCCTCCTGAGCGCCCTCACGGAGATTCCGCTGCGCCAGGACATGGCCATGACCGGCGCGATCGACCAGCACGGCCACATCCTGCCCATCGGGGCCGCGAGCGAGAAGATCGAGGGCTTCTTCGATACCTGCCAGGCCCTGGGGATGACGGGCAGCCAGGGGGTCATCATTCCCCGTGCGAACGTGCGTGACCTGATGCTGCGGGAAGACGTGGTCGCCGCCTGCGCCGAGGAGCGCTTTCACGTCCACGCGGTCGATACGATCCAGGAGGCTCTCGAGCTCTTCACCGACGTGCCCGCGGGTGAGCGTGACGAGGAGGGGGAGTACCCGGAAGGCTCGCTGCTCCACACGGCGGTCGAGCGGGCCTTCGAGTACTGGACCCTGGCCACGAGCTCTCCCCAGCAGTGGGAGAAGGTCGAGGAGGACGAAGAGGAAGTCGAAGCCTAGCCCTCTTCGCCGGGAGGCTAGGCCCGGATCTGCTCCAGCACGTCGATCAGGCGCTGAACCTCGTCGGGGGTGTTGTAGTGGGCCAAGCTGATGCGCACGACACCGTCTCCTTCCAGGAGCCCCAGGTCACGGATCGCGCGGTAGGAATAGAAGTGGCCGTAGCGAATACCGATGCGCTCCTCCTCCAGGAGGGGCGGGACATCCGCGGACGAACGTCCCTCGATCACGAAGGAGACGATCGGCGTTCGTCCGGCCAGCTCAGCCCCTTGCAGCCCGATCACGCGTACTCCTGGCCGGGAAGCGAGGAAGTCGAGTAGCGGCCGAACCAGCTCTTCTTCCTGACGCTGGATGCGCTCGAAGACGCTGGCCACCAGCCGGCGCCCTGTGTGATCGCCGCCGTGCTTGCGGTCGAGGGCGCGGAAGTACTCTCCGATGCCGACCAGGGATGCGGCCGCCTCGTAGCACACGTTGCCGGGCTCGAACTTGGTGGGCGCCTGCCCGCGACCCGCAAAGAAGTGCTGCATGCCGTGGGCCTGTTCCAGCAGCTCGAGCCTGCCGCGCAGCATGGCCAGGTGCGGACCGAAGACCTTGTAGAAGCTCAGGAAGTAGAAGTCCGCGCCAAGCCGGTCCACATCCACGGCCCGGTGCGGTGCCAAGGCCACACCGTCGACGCAGCTGAGAGCACCGGCCCGTCGAACCCGCTCGGTGATCGCGGTGACGTCCTGGATCGTCCCGGTGATGTTGGAGCAATGGGTGAAGGCCACCAGGCGAGTGCGCTCCCCCAGGAGCGGCTCCAGGTCCTCGAGCTCGAGCGCCACGGACTCGGGACGCAGCTTCCATTCCCGCACCACGATTCCGCTGGCCTCGAGGGCGCGCCAGGGTGCGATGTTCGCCTCGTGGTCCAGGTTCGTCACGACCACCTCGTCGCCCTCGCGCCAGAGGGGGCGTAAGCCCTGGGCCAGAAGGCGCACCAGCAGGGTCGAGGACGGCCCGAGCACGATCTCTTCGGGCGGCGCCCCCACCAGCTCCCCGGCCCAGGCCCGTCCGCGCTGAACGGCCTCGGCCGCCTTCTGGGAGAGCTCGTAACTGGCACCGAGCTGCACGGGGCAGCTCGTCATGTGTTCCTGCATGCGTCGCACGACCTGCACGGCCGGCGCGCTGCCCCCCGCGTTGTCCATCAAGACCCACGGAGTCTCGAGGGCAGGAAACTGCGAGCGTACAAAGTCCAGGTCCAGTTCGGTTCTCATCTCGCTGGCGCTACCCTCTGGCATGGTCGAACGGGAGCAGGTTCTCGAGGCCCACGCTCGAATCGGTGAGCACATCCGTCGAACGCCGACCGAATTGTCCCACGCGCTGAGCGCCGCTGGCAATTGTCGCGTGCACCTGAAGCTGGAGAATTTCCAGCGCACAGGTTCGTTCAAGCTGCGCGGAGCGATGAACTGCATGCTCGCCAACCTGGAAGGCCAGGTGCCCCGGGGCTTCGTCGCGGCGTCCACGGGCAACCACGGCGCTGCCATCGCCTACGGCGCCGCGAAGCTCGGCTGCCGCGCCCACATCTTCGCTCCGCGCTCCGCTTCGCCTTCGAAGCTGGAGCAGGTCCGCGCCCACGGAGCCGACGTTCAGCTGATCGGTGAAGACTGTCTCGTGGCGGAGCAGGCGGCGCGCACCTGGGCTCTCGAAGAGGGTTGGACCTACGTCTCGCCGTACAACGACGAGCACGTCATCGCGGGCCAGGGAACCCTGGGCCTCGAACTGCAGGAGGACGTACCCCGACTGGACGCCTTGTTCATCGCCGTGGGAGGCGGAGGTCTCCTGTCGGGTGTCGCGGGATCCTACCGGGGACGGCCCGACTCCCCCGAGCTCGTGGCCTGCTCTCCTCGCCGCTCGGCCGTGATGCACGCCTCCCTGGCGGCCGGGAGGATCCTCGAGCTCGATTCCGATGCGACCCTGTCCGAAGGCACCGCCGGTGGCGTCGAGCCCGGATCGGTCACCTTCGAGCTCTGCCGGCGTCGCATCGATCGATTCGTGCTGGTGGAAGAGGCTCCGATCGCCGCCGCGATCCGGCTCTGCCTGGCCCGGGAGCACCTGCTCGTCGAGGGAGCCGCCGCCATGGCCATCGCCGCCTTTCTGCAGGAAAAGGAACGCTGGGACGGCCGCGAAGTCGGCATCGTCGTCTGTGGGGGCAACCTCGACTTCGACCTCTTGCAGAGGGTGATCTCCGCCCCTCGAGCTTCCGCGCCGAGTTCCGGCCCCCAGCGCGGGACCTGCGGCTAGGATGGGCGCGGAGGAACGACCCATGAATCTGCGACGACTCACCCTCAGCGCCCTCGGCCTGGCCCTCATGCCCCTGACGACCCAGGGCCAGTGGTCCATGGATCCGGCCACGAACCTTTCGATCGCCGACGGCAGCGACGACCAGGTCCAGGTGAAGCTGGCCCCGACCCCCGATGGTGGCGTCTTCGTGAGTTGGTTCGATTCCATCGCCAACGGCTTCGACGTTCGCATTCAGAAGCTGGACGCGGCCGGCAACGAGCTCTTCGCCCACAACGGTGTGCTGGTCCTCGATCGAGGTTTCAGCTCGACCCAGGACTACGGCCTGGACACCGATGCCTCGGGCAACGCTCTGTTGGCCTTTCGCGACGACAGCGGCAGTTCGGTCCAGATCACGGCTGCCAAGGTCACGCCGTCGGGCACGCTGCCCTGGGGCGCCGCGGGCGTTCAGCTGACGGCGACGACCGCCTTCGTGGCGGCTCCCAAGATCACGGGGACCGCGGATGGCGGCGCCGTGGTGGCCTGGACCGAGGACGCCGACGCTTGGCTGCAGAAGCTGGATGCGTCGGGAAGCGCGCAATGGGGGCCCGGGGTGACGCTCGTCCCGGGCAGCGGCAGCTACTCCCCCAGCGACCTGCACGCCGCGGGCAACGACACGATCCTCTCCTTCGTCCACCAGACCGGCGGGTTCGGCTCCCCGCGCCACATCCTGGCCCAGAAGCTCGACTCCAGCGGTGCCCTGCTCTGGGGAGCCGGTCACGTGGCCGTCTTCGACGGCGGCTCCCTGCAGTTCGGCAACTTTCCGACCTTCGTACCCGACGGATCGGGGGGCGCCGTCTTCTCCTGGTACGACGCCTCCTCCTCCGCGCTGCAGTGCTACGCTCAGCGCGTCTTGGCCAACGGTAGCGAGGCCTTCCCCCACAACGGAACGGCGGTCTCGACGAACGCGACGCGCATCCGCGTCAGCCCGGACGTGGCCTTCAACGGATCGACCTCCG
>JAUIEE010000184.1 GCA_030428965.1 bacterium
GGCCTTCGAAGACTTCACCGTTGTCGTAGCGGTATGCTCCTACGATCACGTCGGAGTATCCGTCCCCGTTCACGTCGCCTGCGGTAGATGCTGAGTGGCCAAAGGATGCCCCGGCCTGGTTCGATTCCGCCGTCCATGCGTGACTCAGCTGGAGGCCGGTTGCCGACCCGTGATAGACGACGGCGCGGCCTTCGCTGGTTTCACCGTTGGTGTAGAGCGATGCTCCAACGACGACGTCGGAGTATCCGTCCCCGTTCACGTCGCCTGCAGTAGATGCAGAAACGATTAGGGCTCCGGCCTGGTTCGACTCCGCCGTCCATGCAGCTGCTAACGACAATCCGGTCGATGAGCCGTGATAGACAAAGGCTCGGCCCTCGTCTATCTCGCCGCTATCAAAACGAGTAGCCCCAACGATGACATCGGAGTAGCCGTCTCTGTTCACGTCGCCCGCAGTAGATGCTGATAGGCCAAAGAACGCTTCGGCCTGGTTCGACTCAGCTGTCCAGGCATGGTTCAGTTCGAGGCCGCTCGCCGAGCCGTGGTAGACGTAAGCGCGGCCTTCGTTCGTCTCGCCGTCGTCATAGAACGGCGCGCCGATGATGACATCGGAGTACCCGTCTCCATTGACATCACCGGCCGTCGATACAGAGACTCCGAACGAGGATGCGGCCTGGTTCGACTCAGCTGTCCAGGCATAGCTCAGTTCGAGGCCGCTCGCCGAGCCGTGGTAGACGTAGGCGCGGCCTTCGTTTTCCTCACCGTCGTCATAGAGCGACGCGCCGATGATGACATCGGAGTACCCGTCTCCATTGACGTCGCCGGCAGACGATACTGATTGTCCAAAATAGGCCTGTGCCTGGTTAGATTCCGCGGTCCAAGCGGGATCCAATTCGAGCCCACTCGCTGATCCGTGATAGGCGTAGGCACGGCCTTCGTCAATCTCGCCGTTGTCAAGAAAAAGAGCCCCTACTACGATGTCGGAGAAGCCGTCGCCGTTCACGTCGCCGGCAGCTGAAGCCGAGTGGCCAAAGCGGGCGCCCGCCTGGTTCGGTTCCGCAGTCCAAGCAGGGCTCAAACTAAGTCCATTAGCCGATCCGTGATAGACGTAGGTTCGGCCCTCTGCTGCCTCGCCATTGTCATAAACCCGCGCCCCAATAACGACGTCGGAATAGCCGTCGCCGTTCACGTCGCCGGCAGCTGAAACCGAGTAGCCAAACTCGGCGCTCGCCTGATCCGACTCCGCCGTCCACGCCGGATCCGCAAGCAACGGATCCACCGTGACCGGGTACACCGCCCCCGTGTCGTCCACCCGCACCAAAACACCCTCCGCCGTGGGCACCAGCCGTGCCTCGAGCTCCCGCCCCTCTGCATCCCAGGCTCGCAACCCCCGATACGCGACCCTGCGCTCCCCTCTACCATCCACGAACACCCCCGACCGACCGCCCTCGTCGATCCGTAGCGACAGGTCTCCCTCGATCGACAGCACGATCCGAAGCGGATCGACCCCCGGCGGACGGTCCGAGATCGTCCAGCCCTGCTCGATGCCCTCCTCTCGGTTCACGAACCACTCGACGAGGGCGCCTCGGTCGAGCTCCGCACGGTCTGCCTCGATGCGAGGAATTCCGCTGCCGACGGTCCAGGGCTCAGCTCCACGCCCGAAGGCCCGCGTCCCCAGGAGGAGCCTCCATTCCGCTCCCTCCCCCGAAGCGCTCGTCGCTCGAGCGAAGAGCTCGATCCCAGCTGCTGTCACGCGGCTGCGCAGGTTCTGAGATCGGTTGGGCGCCGACCAGACGCCTTGTTCTCCTTCGATGGAGGAGTAGTGGTACTCCCCCGCGCGCAGGTCGCCCGTGACGCGGGTGAACCAGTCGCTGGATTCCAGCTCGGACGGGGACGTTTGCTTCTGGGCAGATCCGGGCGCTTGCAAAGCGCAGAGCCCGAGCGCGGCAAGGGTCAGCCAAGCGGTAGTCATCTTTTCCTCCTCCATGGACGACGTAGCAGCGAGCCTAACCAAGGGAGGAGAAAGTGGGGATTCTCGCGACGAGAATCCACGTGGGGAGGGGAAGAGAGGCTGTCGATTGAGCCATGGGGCCCATGCCAACGGCAGCTCTTCTCCGGGCCACGTCGCGATGGGGCCTCGAGTTGCCATCCATGACGACGCACCTCAGCATTCTCTTGTCGTTTCCTCGGCCGAACCCGGTCCGGCCGATTCTGCGGGCGCCGTGAGACTCAGACGCCGCGGAAGCAGGATCCGCGCACCGTGTCGCCTTGGCCGACCCGAACGAGGAGCGCCTGGCGGAGATGCGAATCGACCTCCAGGTTCGCTTCCAGAAGGCGCTACACTGTCTCCCATGGAAATGGAGAATCCGGTCGTTGTCTCGCAGGGAGCCTTTCCGCGCTTGCGCGAGATGCAGGGCCTGCTCTCCTCGCGCGGGATTCCGGCCGAGATCGTGGCTCCGCCGGGGGCTGACGCCAACGCCTGAGGGACGCGCTACCTACTCGCGGTCGCGGGTAGCGAAGCTGAGCGCGCCTACGGCTTCATCCAGGAGAGCTTCCTCGAGCACCTGGACGAGGACGCGCGCCGCAGCGCGGAGGCGACCATCGACCTCGACCGGAGCGAGAATGCCTGTCCGGCCTGCGGCGAGACGATTGCGGGGCACCCTTCCCGCTGCCCCGGCTGTGGGTTGCGCATCGGGCCCTAGGGGGGCGAGGGAGTCCGCGATCGATACTGCCGCTCGCCGTCCAAACCTGTCCATGCGGGACAAGCTCTGCGTGGTCACCGGTGCCACCGGCGGCATCGGCTTTTGCACCGCTCGTGGACTGGCGCGGCTGGGTGCGACCGTCGTGCTTTGTGGACGGGATCCAGCCAAGACCGAGGCCTGTGTCCAATCCATGTCCGAGCAGCCGGGTCACGTCGAAGGCTTCGTGGGGGACCTGGCTTCCCTCGCGACGGTGCGCCGCCTCGCCGATCACGTGCTGTCCAGCCACGGACGACTCGACGTCCTGGTGAACAACGTCGGCTCGCTCTACTTTGAGCGACAGGAGAACGACGAGGGCATCGAGTGCACCTGGGCCCTCAATCACCTGGGGCCTTTCCTGCTCACGAATCTGCTCCTGGAACGTCTGGAAGCCAGCGGAGCGGGGCGCGTCGTCACCCTGTCCTCCTCGGCGCACCGCAGGGCAAAGCTCGACTTCGCAGACCTCGAGGGGCGCAAGAACTATCACCCCTGGCGAGCCTACGCCCAGTCCAAGCTCGCCAACGTCCTGTTCACCTACGAGCTGGAGCGTCGCTTGAAGGGTCGCCCGGTCAGCGCAAACGCGCTGCACCCCGGCACGGTGGCGACCGGGTTCCCGCGACCCTTCTGGATCCGTTGGGCCAAGCGTGCCCTGGTCGGGACGCTGACCTTGTCCCCCCAGCGAGGCGCACGATCTTCGCTGCACCTGGCCAGCAGCCCGGAGCTCTCCGGAGTGAGCGGCGCCTACTTCGATCGTGGCCGTAAGGTGCGCTCGGCTCCCCGGACCTACGACACGGCTCTGGCCCGGGAGCTGTGGGATCTCTGCGTGCAGCGCAGCGGACTCCGCTGAGCTTGAACCTGACCTGACCTGGCGTGAACCACGTTCGTGTACCCGTGCGGGGACCTCCAGCGCGGAATCGATGACGGGGGTTGCCCGGATCCTCTCGCCCTAAACAGAATGGGGCAGGGCCCCAGGCTCTCTCTCTTCGGAGCCGGAGTTCCGCAGCTTGGACTATGCACTTGAAGCGATGGGTTGTTGTCTGTGGGGCTTGCCTCCTGGCGTTGCTGGGGGCCGAGCTCATGGCTCGTCTTGCGGGCGACCGCTTCGGGGGGGGGGGGCGGCTCGAGGCGTACCGACGTTTTCTGCTCGAGGGGACCGAGCGTTTCAAGCCCTACCCGTACACGAACTACATCGGTCTACCTCCACCCAACCAGGACTCCACCCACCCTCTCGACTGGGGTAGGTATCCGGAGACCGGGGCGGATCCACCACGTGGGGAGACTATCCCGGATACTTGCAGCAAGAGATCGACGCGAGGGCGAGCGTCTCGACCCAGGTCCAGAACTGGGGCGTGCCTGGCTGGACGAGCCTCGAGACGATGGTGAACTACTTCACCAACGTTCAGGACCACGAACCTGACATCGTCGTGATCCTGCACGCGGTCAACGACGCGACCAGCCGACTCATCGACGGGTACCGGACGGACTACGCACACTGGCGCAAACACTGGACCGAAATCGACATCGGCCCCTTGGAGAGAAACCTGGTTCGGTACAGCGATCTGGTCGGCCTTCTGAGCCTTCGTCGGCGAGGAGACCTGACGCTTCGATCCTACATCGTTCGAGGAGATACGAAGCGAGTCGAGGTTGTCGACCCTCTGGACAACGGATCGGAGCGAGGATTCGTTCGCAACATCACCACCGTCGTGGAGCACGTCCTCCTGCAGGGCGGTATTCCGGTCCTGGTCACTCAGCCGTTCTCACGGCAGCGAGCCAAGAAGGACGGTCGATGGGAGATGTGGGCCAGGATCACCGCGCAGCACAACGACCTCGTTCGAGAGATTGCAGCCGAGCATGAGGGCTGTGTCCTGGTCGAGGCAGAGAGGGCCTTCGTGGAGATCCAGAAGAAGCAGGATCCCTTCCTGGATCATGTGCACCTGACCACCGAATGGCAGCGAGCCGAGGCCGTGATGATCGTCCAGGCGCTGGAGAGCTTGAACCATCTGCGCTAGGCGACCCCCGTGCGATATGCGGGGATGAAAGCGCTTTTCTGGTGGGTCCTCGCGCATCCCCCCCTAGGCTCACAGGCTCTGTCTCCTTTCGTGTCTCGCCAGCTAATTGCTGGGCACAGCACCTGATTCCCCCTCGAGCCTTCCACCGGAGTCCCCCTTGCAGATCGCGAAGAACACCGTTGCCTCCATCGAGTACACCCTCAAGGACGATTCCGGGAACGTCATCGACACCTCCGAAGGGCACGGTCCCCTGGCCTACGTGCATGGGGTCGGGGCTCTGGTGCCCGGGCTCGAGTCCGAGCTGGAAGGCCGGAGCGCCGGCGACCAGCTCCAGGTGCGCGTCGATCCAGAGCAGGGCTACGGGGAGCGTCTCGAAGGCATGACCCACGAGGTGGTCCGCGACGACTTTCCCGCGGACGCCGACCCCCAGGTCGGGATGCAGTTCCAGGCCGAGAGCGAAGAAGGTTCTCTGGTCTTCACCGTGGTTCAGATCGACGGCAACAAGATCCTGCTCGACGCCAACCACCCTCTGGCGGGCGTGCACCTGAACTTCGACGTGCGGGTGGTCGAGGTGCGACCGGCGAGCCCCGACGAGATCGAGCACCGTCACGTGCACGGCCCCGGCGGCCAGCACCACTAGCTCCGTAACGAAGAGAGGGGCCACAGCAGACGTGGCCAAAACCCGGGCGGCGAACACTCTCCCAGCGCGCCATGGACTGGCCGGGGGCTGTGGGGCTTGACGCTGGAAGAACGGGGTTCGGCGCCTGACGGAAGGCGAGCGGGAGCTTGCTCGAGTTCGAAAGCACGACTTTCAGAGTTCGGGTCTCCCGCAATCGGCACTTTCCCAAGCCATCCACTCGCAACACAAACCCCACAGAGCAAGAAGGTCTCCGGCATGAGAGTTCCGATGAGAGGTCAAGGTTCGGGCAACACGATGCATGGGCGTTGGGCAACAGAACGTCCAGAGCTTTCCGGCAGGCAGCGCAACCCTGAACGGAGGTGGCCGTCGAAGCCTCTCCTCGTCTGCGCAGCTTGGCTCGGCGGTATGAGCGGGAGTTCTTCGGCTCAAGCGCTCTCCATCTCCGACGGCACCTTCAACTCGGGCGACTGGACCGACGAGTTGATTCTCGACTCGTCCGGTTCGGCCTCCTACACGGTTTCCCAGTTGAGCGTAGGTGGCAATCCGAGCGCGTATCGCGAGACGGTCCACAGCTGGCCTATGGGAAGCAACATCGGAGTGGCGCACCTGCAGGCTAACGCAACGTACGATCCGTCTGATCAAGGGCCCTTGCTGTCGGTCGGCTTCTCCATGGATCTCTTCAACGAGGACGAAGGTATTCCGTCTGACCTGGTGGCTTACGACTTCCTCGTGAGGCAAGGCTCTACCTACTACGCCAGCAGTGGCACCTCCATCTCGGACACGTCGGTGTGGACGCCCTTCTCCGCGACCGGCCTCGTGCCCTCGGACTTTGCAAAGATCGCCGGTCCCGGGCCAGACAACCCCGACTTCTCGATCTCCGGCTCCGAGCTGCAGTTCGGCTACCTCAGCAGGAATAGCTCCGTGGGTTCGTTTCCACCTCTGGCCAGTGGCATTGACAACTGGAGTGTCAGCGGCGAGGCAGATGCCCTGCCCGTCCCTGCCGTCTCGCCCCGCTGGATTCTCTTCTTGGTCTTCACCCTTGCTCTGGGTGGGATCGTGGCGCTCCGACTCCCACGCAGTTTCGCATCGACCCCATGAGGTCTCCTGGCTGTGGGGGACGTCTCGGACCGCGCGAAGCCCTGGGAGTCGAGGGCCTTCCAACCGAGTGAGAACGAAGAGAGGGCCCGCAGCTTCCCAGAGTGAAGCTGCGAGCCCCCGGCTTCCCGAAACCTCCTGCCTAGCCCCAGCGGCCAGGCAGGGGGACCAGGGCCGGCACCGTGCGGCGGTACTCGCGGTAGCTCTCGCCGTGCATCTGGATCAGGGTGCGTTCTTCGATGGCGACTCCGATCATCATGAAGAGCGTGCAGGCCGAGGCGAGCACCAGGTGGTCCAGGGTCATGACCGGCGTGAACCACAGGCCGACGAAGATGCCGCTCATCAGAGGGTGACGGTCGAAGCGATAGGTGAAGCGCTGGACCATCTTGGGCTTGGGGGCCTCGGTCCCCTTGAAGTGGTGCCAGACCTGCTTCAGGCCGAAGAGCTCGAAGTGGTCGATCGCGAAGGACGACGACAGCAGGTAGAGCCAGCCCAGGACGCCGATCGAGCGCACGACGATGGCCAGGGTGCCGTCGACCGACCAGATGACATTCGGTAGCGGCTGCCAGAAGGCCATGGCGCTGGCCATGATCAGGCCGGACAGGAGGACGAAGGTGGGCCGTTCCATGGCCGGAGGAATGATCTTGGTCCAGCGCTCCTTGAACCACGGGCGTGCCATGATTCCGTGCTGCACGCCGAACAAGAGCAGGAAGGAGGCGCTGAAGAGGATGGCTCCGGTCGTCGACGGGATCTCGATGCCGGCGCCGGTGAAGGGCACGAGGTCCAGGGCAGCCAGGATGAGCCAGGTGAGCCCGGCCATGCCGATGGCGTAGCAGCCGAGGCCGTAGGCCAGGACGAAGCTGCGGCTGGGGGCGAAGGTCGTGGACGGCGGAAGCGAAGCGGTGCTGGGTTGCATGGTTTTTTCTCCGGTGTTTGCGGGTTGCCAGGAGACCTGGCGTGAGATCGGGGGCCTGGCTGCCACCGGAATCCGCTTTTTCCCGGGGTTCGCCTGGAAAGCCGCTTCCCGGGTCCAAGAAGGGGCCACGAAGCGCTTCTGGCGGCCCTCTCCGGCTCTCACGGTCGGGGAGGCGCCCGATTGGCCGCCGCCCGGATGCCCCCGTGCGGGGAGCCCCGAGCTCGAGCGGGTCCGGCGCTCCGGCGTCAGCCGGTGACGTCGAGATTGAGGCCAACCGCGTCGGGTCCCAGCAGGCTCTCGAGCGTCGGCAGCATGGTCTCGAGCCGCTCACCCAGGGCCGTCGCGAGACCGTCGTAGGAATCCGTGCCTTTCTTCGCGAACAGGAAAGCTGCGAGCTCGTCCGCGTCGCGCCTCAGGGCTCGCGAGAGCTTCGATCCGTCCACGTCGAGACTTCGCGACGAGCCCGCGCCGCCCGTGGCGAGGTAGTCGATTCCCAATCCCGATCGGAGCGTCCCGGTGCCGCCCTTGCCCAGCGAGTCTTCGAAGGTTTCCGCCACCAATCCCCCGAGCTGACTTCGAAAGCGGGCAATCGTAGGGGCGCCGAAACCGCTGAACGCACCCTCGAAGACCTTGCCGAACGCTCGCACGAAGTCCCCCAGGCTCCGGCGGAAGGCGCTCTCGTTGCGAAACTTCGTTCGTGAGCGTGTGTCTTGGCCCACGAACTCTCCTTCCTGGATGCCCACGGCGGAGAGAAAGCCCGAGGTTCCGTCCTCGAGCGTCAGGTTGGACGTATGGCTTCGGATGGAGAACTCCCCCGATTCGGCGTCGTACGAGGCTGTGACCCCCGCGCCCGACTCGTTGATTCTCTCGATGATGTCAGCGAGGGAGTCCTGGAGGATGTCGACGCTGATGGCGAACCCGTTGACGGAGAAGAAGCCGCTTTGGACCCCGGTGAGCGCGCTCACCTCGCCGATGGGGGCGCCGCTCTCGTCATCGGATCCGGGAACGGAGCTCGCCGAGGCGAGCTTGGTCGCCGCCAAGAACCCGGACGTGTCGTTGCCCACCCGGATGTCGAAGGCGGAACCCGGATCCTTGCGGGTGAGAACCACGCTCTCGCTGGCCACGTCGAACGAGGCCGTGACCCCTGCGGCCGAAGCCGTGATGCGGTCCAGAACCTCGTTGAGCGTGTCGGTTGCGGCCACGGCAATCGAAACGTTGTTCACGTCGAACGAGCCGGTGCCTACCGAGAAGCCCGATTCGAAGCCTGCTCCCGAATCTCCCGAGCCGTCGAACGGATTGTCCGGGCGTACGGCGCTCCCGACCGATTGGAAAACGTCCACGTCGAAGGAGTCTCCGAACTGGACCGTGCCCGAGGAGAAGGACACTTCGAGTCCATTGGAGAGGTTGTAGATCGTTCCAGCCGGGTTGAAGCCGAGGGCGATCGTGTCGACCAGGTTGTCCTGGCTGTCGCGAACCTCGAACTGCACTGGAGTCGCACCGACGACGCCTCCCACCGTGGCTGTGAAGGTAAGGGTGGTGTCACCGTTCTCGCCGGAGTAGATGCCTGCGACGGTGGGCGAGGTGGTGGAAGATCCGGAGAAGGTCGGTGAGGTGGGCGTGTAGGAAGTCGGGGTGGTGTTGACCTCTTCCGTCGAGGTCAAGGTCGTCGAGGTTGCCGACGTGGACAGCCCCAGGGAGGCCGAGGAGCTCGCGGCAGCGCTCTTGCGGCTTCCGCTTGCACGATAGGACCTGCCATCGAGCACAAGGCGCTTGTGTGCGTCTTGCAGCTCGACGACCCGTCTTGCGAAGTCTCGAAGCGACGGCCCGGCTGCGACGTTCGGAGCGACCGAAGTCGGAGCCTCGAGTGGCCGGAACCTGAGCTTCGCTCCCGCGAAGAGCGGGAAGAAACTTCCCGATACCTGCACCCCTGGATTCCCCGTCCAAGCCTTCGACAGCCCGCGAAGCTGTGCTGGAAGCGAAGTGTCCTTTCTCGGCGTTGTGCCATGCCGGCAGGCCAGCGCGTTGCTGGACCCAGGCTCGGCCTGACGCGTCCAGCGGGCGTCCGAGCTGGCCCGTCAGCTCAGGGCTCTCCCCGGACCGTAGGAGAGCTGCCGCGGAAGGCGCGCGCGATCTCGCCCCAGGCCAGGTCCTTGCCCCGCAACAGCATGGCCATGGCGAAGATGCGTGCGGCCGCGCGTCGGAACAGGTGCGTGGCCCCCACCATCAGGGACAGGGACAGCACGATCTCCCACAGCCGAGGGCTGCCCACGATCAAGCGAACGGGCATGGCGCCCGGCGCCGTCAAGGGGAAGAGAGCCGTGAGGCGGTAGGAGAGGGAATCGGGATCCTCGAGGCCCATCAGAGCCATTCCCGTAACCATGGCCGGAACGAACAGGAACAGGCCCCTGGAGGAAGCGTTGGGGTCGTCGATCGTCGCGGCTACCGCCGCAAAGAAGGCGAACCACATCAAGAAACCGAGGCCTGAGAAGAGCAGCAGCCAGAGCACCGAGCTGCCGGCCACGACGTCGATGGCCAGGGACATGGGCTCGTGGAACAGCCCGTAG
>JAUIEE010000621.1 GCA_030428965.1 bacterium
AGGCGATCGACGCCGAGCTCGCCCGCCGTCAGGAAGGCTACGGGCGTGGCGGTCGCATGAAGATCGAGCGGGATCGCATCGACCTCCTGTCGGGCACGCGGGCCGGGCTCACCCTGGGCTCCCCGATTTCGTTCACCGTGATCAACAAGGACCACGTGATCGAGCGCCTGCCGGTGCCGGGCAACCCGCGCCCCGGCCACGCGGATCTGGCGGGCTGCCAGAAGTTCACCCACCGGGACCCGCGCGCGGTCCTGGAGCGTGCCAGCGCCCGGGAAACCGCCGCCCGGGTGGCCCTCGGGGCCATCGCTCGACAGGTCCTGGAGGCCTTCGGCGCCGAGATCTTCGCCCACGTCGTCGAGCTGGGGGGGGTGCGGGTGAAGGATGACGCATTTGATGCCGCCGGCGAGCGCCGCCGGGAGCTGCGGGCCGCGAGCGACTTCCAGGCCCTGGACGCCGAGGCCGAGGAGCCCATGCGACGGGCCGTCGATCGGGCCCGGGAAGACCGGGACACCCTGGGCGGGGTGTTCGAGATCGTGGGGCTCGGGCTGCCCCCGGGCCTGGGCAGCTACTCCAGCGGGCCCGAACGCCTCACGGCCCGTCTGGGGGGGGCCCTCTTCTCCATCCCGGCCATGAAGGGGGTCGAGTTCGGGGCGGGCTTCGAGGTCGCCCGGCGACCGGGGTCCGAGATCCACGATGCCATCGAGGCGCAGGCCGCTGCCGGCCCCTACGGCCGCTTCCGCCGTGCCACGAACCGGGCCGGAGGGCTCGAGGGGGGCATGACCAACGGCGAGCCTCTGGTGGCCCGGGTGGCGATGAAGCCCATTCCCTCGCTCCGGAAGGGGGTCAGGACGGTGGAGTTCGAGTCGGGAGAGGCCGTCCAGGCCACCTACCAGCGCTCCGACGTGACCTCCGTGCCCGCGGCCAGCGTGGTCGGGGAGGCCGTGGTCGCGCTGGTTCTGGCCTCGGCCTTCCTGGAGAAGTTCGGGGGCGACTCCATGGAGCAGGTGCGGGACAGCTTCGAGGCCTGGCGGACCCGGCTCCAGGACCTGTAGCGGCCCCTCACAAAAACGTGGCCCGGCGGTTGCATAGAAAGCGCCGAGCGCTACCATCGCCCGCCTTCTCCGTCCCCCGGCGTGCGTTCTAGAGCCGTCAGGATTCGGATCACGACCTCCGATTACGGTCCGGGCACCTCGCCAGCGTAGCTCAATTGGCAGAGCTCCTGATTTGTAATCAGAAGGTTGTGGGTTCGAGTCCCACCGCTGGCTCCATCGCATACTCCGAAGGGATCGAGACGTTCGAACAGGGGCTGGACCGCCCCAGGCGACGACCGGTGGACCGGTCTCGGCGCCGCGCGGTCCCCCGGCTCAGGCCGGGTTGTTCCATGGCAACGAGACAGGAACTGGATGCAACGGGAGCGCGGTCCCGGCGTCGGCTCGACCGATGCCGCAGGCGACCGCGCGTTCGTACCGGACATCAGGGCGCGCAATGGTGCGACGGACGATTCGTCCCTTGGACCAGGCTACGACCGGGGGGATTCCCGAGCGGCCAAAGGGGTCAGACTGTAAATCTGATGGCTACGCCTTCGCAGGTTCGAATCCTGCTCCCCCCACCACCTGCGCTAGCCCGCTCGTCTCGTACGGCGACCCCTTCGAAGGACAGGTCGTCTTCCCATGCGCGAGCCTGCCCCGGGGGGGTAGCTCTCCGCCGTCTAGCGAACAGTGGACCTTCACGGTCCGCGACGGGCTGCTGTAGCTCAGTGGTAGAGCACTTCCTTGGTAAGGAAGAGGTCATGGGTTCAAGTCCCATCAGCAGCTCCATCCTTTTTC
>JAUIEE010000185.1 GCA_030428965.1 bacterium
GAGGCGCAGCGAGGTGCTCAGGTCACCGAAGCGACGGGCGATCCAGCCGGTGCTCTCCAGACGGGTCCCGTGCTTGTAGCCCTCGTCGTTCGTGCCGAGGTGCAGGCGAACCGTGCCCTGGGCTCCCCAGGACCAGTCGCCGTCCTGCCCCAGGTAGGTCAGGCCCGGCAGGAGGTCGAAGGTCCCCGTACCCAGCTGCATGGGGTAGGGCAGGCGGGCGTTGGCCATGGCAGGAGTGTCGTCGGTCTCGTCGATCGAGCCCGTCGGCAGGGAGAGCCCCAGGTTCAGGTGCACGCGCTGGTTGTCCGTGTCGGCGACCTTGTAGAGGCCCGCCACGCGAAGGTCGCCGAGACCCTCGGACTCGGTCGTGAACTGGCCACCCATACCGGTCACGTGCTCCATCTCCCTGGAGAGGTAGGGGACCATGGCCATCAGGGTCCAGGTATCGGTCACGGCGTACATTCCGCCGAACATGATCATGTTCGTGTCCATCTCGGTCGGCGTCACCAGGAAGCCCTGGGCCAGGACCTCGGCGCTCGAGAGGCTGTTGCCGTCGTTCTGCATGCCGTCCATGTGCATCTGCATGGCTCGGATGGAGAACATCCATTCCCCGGCGGCATGGGTGTGGTCCCCCATGACGCCGATCGGGGCGTGCCCGTCGGGCCGTGCGGCGGTCCATCGACCGGGTGCGGAATGGCTGTCCTTCGATCGCAGGACCACGCCTCCTCCCAGGTAGTGGGAGAGGCCCTGGATGCTGTCCGAAAAGAGAGGTTCCTGGGCGCCGGCCGCGGGAACCCAGAGGGTGAGGGTCAAGAGGGAGAGAAGAGTCTTGCTATGTCTTCATCGTGCTCGAAGTTCGAGGTCCGTGGGTCGTCAGGTAGGCGGAACGGAAGCGTTCCAGCGTCGCCGGAGGCGAACGCGACAAACGACGAAGCGAGCAGCCCCACAGGGTGCACGCTGTCGTCCGGCCTGCGCGCACGTGTTTCGTGCGTCGCGCCGAGGTCGTGGATCAGCCGAGCCGCACCGACCGTGGAGGTCGGGGCTCGGGACCTACCTCGGCGGAGAGCGGCAACCGTTCGGTCGACTCGCTCTCCCCCGAACTCCGGAAGGGAGTGTCCGGCGCCACCGTTTCCTGGGGCAAGAAGGAGATCCGTCGCAGGACCCAGGAACTCTCGCCGTGTCCTCCGCAGCTGCAGCCCGCGTTCACGACCGGGCCTCGCGGCTGGGCGCTCTCCGCTTGGGAATCGCAGCAGCTCGAGACTGTCTGGCAGCAGCACTGGGAGGAATCGCAGCACTCACCCTCGGTCGAGGCCAAGCGCAGGTCGATCCGTAGCTCGGCCGCAAGGACGGCGAAGCTCACCCAGAACAGGGCCAGGACGGGGAGGAGGCGTTTCACGCCCGCATCCTAGCGGAACCTAGACGCCTGCGGAGCACCCTGTGGCGCTGCGAGCCGGAAAGCGTTTCGGCCCGTTCTCTTTTGGGGCCTTTTGCTGGAGAACGGCTCCTCCGCACGCCGACGAATCACGGTCGGCCTTCCGTGGGGACCGTGCATCCTGCCTGGGGAACTGTGCGTAGGGGTGCAGCGGTCCCAGCGCCGAGGGCAGGGAGATTCGGGGGAGAGTCCGGGTGCCGGGGGGCACAGGACTCCTAGCAGAGGTGGTTCGGGGGATGAAGGTTACGGGTTCTTGGGGGGTTGCCTTGCTCGGCCTCTTCTTGATCGGCTGTCGCACGCGGGAGCACCATGTGCACCACATTCGCTACGTCGAGCACGGGGGCAAGGAAGTGGTCATCGCGACCGGTCACGTTCATACCGCTTCCTGCGGCCACTTCCGGTACGGAGACCGCTGGTTCTACGCACCGCACCATCGTCACGGCGTCGACTGTGGCCACACGACCAACCGCGGGATGTGGATCCTCGAGGAGCGTTAGCGTCGGTTCAGGGCGCGCGTGATTCCGGGCGCCACGACGCCGCCGATCAAGAGCACCAGTCCGGCCAACATGGCCAGGCGTCCGACCCCCCTCCACCCGCGGGGCACGGCACCCCAGAGAAACGCGAGCCCCACGCTTCCGAAGGTCAACAGGCCGAGAATCAGGATCCAGCCCTCGCGAAAGAGCACCCGGGCGTCCCGCTCGGCGTACTCTCCGTCCGGGGCAAGGACCCAGCCCCGGGGAAGGGCGCGACGAATCTCGCTCGGGGTCGGAGCTCGGCCCTGGCGGCCGAGTGCGTCGAGATCGATCAGCTCGGCCACGGGCACCCGGTCGGGAGGATCGGACGTTGCGCTCACGTGGAGGTCGCGCGAATCAGCGCCAGAAGGGTTTCGCGCACGAGCTTGGGGTTGGCCTTGCCCTTCGATGCCTGCATGACCGGTCCCACCAGCGCGCCCACGGCCTTCTCGTTTCCCGCGGCCACCTGCTCGGCCACCTCCGCCTTGGCCGCGAGCACCTCCCGGCACCAGGCTTCGATCCGAGCGGTGTCGCTGACCTGCTTCAAGCCGAGCTCATCGACCAGGCTCGCGGCGTCGCCGCCCTTCACGATCATGACCCGCAGCACCTTCTTGGCCGCTCCCGCGGACAGGGTGCCGTGAGCGACGAGGCCCAGGAGCTCCCCCAGGCCCTCGGGCGTCAGCGGAAGCTCTTCGAGCCGCTCGCCCGGAACGTCGGGGTCGGAGAGGGCCCTCAGGACCTCGTTCCCGATCCAGTTCGCCGCGAGTTTGGGCTCGGCGTGCTGCAGGGTGGCTTCGAAGAAGTCCGCCACCTCCCGGGAGCTCGTCAACACCCCTGCGTCGTACTCGGAGAGACCGAGCTCTTGCCCGTAGCGCAGGCGACGCTGGGCCGGCAGCTCCGGAAGGCCGGCACGGGCCCGCTCGATGTCGCGCGATTCCACGAGCACCGGGGGAAGGTCCGGGTCGGGGAAGTAGCGGTAGTCGTGGGCGTCCTCCTTGGAGCGCATGCTGCGCGTGAGCTTGCGATCGGGATCGTAGAGCCGCGTCTCCTGCACGGGCGCCGCACCGGATTCGTAGAGGGCGATCTGACGCGGCACTTCGTGCTCGATGGACTCGACCACGTGCCGAAAGGAGTTCAGGTTCTTGAGCTCGACCTTGGTGCCCCAGGGGGTTCCCTCGCGGTGCACCGAGACGTTCACGTCGCAGCGCAGGCTGCCCTTCTCCATGTCACAGTCGGAAACGCCCGCGTACTGGAAGATCTCCTTCAGGGCCGTGAGGTACTCGTGGGCCTCTTCGGCGCTGGAAAGATCCGCTTCGGTGACGGACTCGATCAAGGGAATGCCCGCCCGGTTCAGGTCGACCAGGGTCGTGTCGCCGCGGTCGTGGATGGCCTTGCCCGCGTCCTCCTCCATGTGGATGCGCTCCAGCCGGATCTTCTTGCCGCTGGCCAGCACGATGCCGCCGCCGGTGCAGTAGGGCTGTTCGTACTGGGAGATCTGGTAGCCCTTGGGAAGGTCGCAGTAGAAGTAGTTCTTGCGCGCGAAGCTGCTGCGCGGCGCCAGCTCCGCTCCCAGGGCCAGCCCGGCCCGCACGGCCAGCTCCAGGGCTCGACCGTTCAGGACCGGGAGGGCCCCCGGTTGGCCCGTACACACCGGGCAGGTGTTCGCGTTGGGCGCAGCCCCGAACTCGTTCGGGCAGCCGCAGAACAGCTTGGTGCGCGTCGCCAGCTGGCAGTGGACCTCCAGCCCGATGACCGTCTTCCAGTCGCTCATGGGCGCACCTCTCCGTGGGGGGGGGACCCTGGAAGCGGCAGGCTCTCCTCCAGCAGGCGGGCGGCGGCCAGCACCCGGGCGTCCTCACCCCGCGGCCCCGTGAGCTGCAGACCCACGGGCAGGGCGGACCCTCCCCCGTTAACCAACCCTGCGGGCAAGCTGACGGCCGGCAGGCCCGCGAGGCTGGCGGGAACCGTGAGCAGATCCGAGAGGTACATGGAAACCGGGTCGTCCGCCTTCTCGCCGAGGGGGAAGGCGGCGCTGGCGGAAGTGGGCCCGCACACGAGATCGACCTCCTCGAACGCCCGATCGAAGTCGCGGCGCAGGAGCTCGCGCACCTTCGACGCTCGCCCGTACCAGGCGTCGTAGTAGCCGCTCGAGAGGACGTAGGTGCCGAGCAGGATCCTGCGCTTGACCTCGTCGCCGAAGCCCGCCTGGCGCGTGGCACGGTACATCCCGACCAGGCTGCCGTCGCCCGGTGTGCGCTGGCCGTAGCGCACTCCGTCGAAGCGGGCCAGGTTGCTCGAGGCTTCCGCCGTGGCCACGACGTAGTAGGTGGGGATGGCGACCTCGGTGTGGGGCAGGGAGAGCTCCACGATCTCGGCTCCCAGCTCGACCAGGCCCTGCAGGCCGGATTCGATCCGCGCGCGAATCTCCCCGTCGAGGTCCTCGGGGAAGTACTCCCGGGGACGGCCGATGCGCACGCCCTCGAGGCTGAAGTCCCGCTCCCGCTCGAAGCGTCCGGGGGAGCTGGTTGCGTCCAAGGGGTCCGGGCCTGCCAGGACTTCGAGGGTCAGCTCGATATCCCGTACGCTCGAAGCCAAGGGACTGACCTGGTCGAGGGAGGAACCGAAGGCGACCAGGCCGTAGCGCGACACCCGTCCGTAGGTGGGCTTGAAGCCGACGGTCCCGGTGTGGGACGCCGGCTGGCGCACGGAGCCCCCCGTGTCGGAACCCAGGGCGAGGGGGACGAACCCGGCGGCCACGGCCACGGCGCTGCCCGAGGAGGATCCGCCCGCGGTGCGCGTCGGGTCCCACGGATTCTTCGAGCAGGCGTAGGCAGAGTTCTCCCCGGAGGAGCCCATGGCGAACTCGTCCATGTGGGTCGTTCCCAGGGGCACGGCGCCCGCGTCCAGCAGGCGCTGCACGCAGGTGGCCGTGTAGGGGGCGCGGTAGCCCGCGAGGATGCGGCTGCCGCAATCGGTTACGGCTCCTTCCCAGCACAGGTTGCTCTTCAGGGCGACGGGGACGCCGAACAGAGGGCCGAGGGGGGCTCCCGATCGGCGGCTCTCGTCCAGGCTCGCCGCCCGGGCCAGGGCACGCTCCCGCTCGAGGTGGGCGAAGGCCCGCAGCTCGCCGTCCCGGGAGTCGATGGCGGCCAGGCAGGCTTGCACGGTCTCGACGACCGATCTTTCCCCGGACCGCAGCTGGGCCCCCAGCTCGGTGGCGTCGGGCCGTGAGGTCTCCTTCATCGGCCTGGGGATCCCGGTTCGGTTCCGGGGGTGGGCAGGGTCTTGGGGACGCTGAAGTAGTCCTCCACGCGCTCGGGGGCGGGGCGGAGGACCTCTTCGGCTCCGAGGGGGGGACGAGGCTCATCGGCCCTGGGGGCCGACAGGGCGGTCTCGCGGGGGCTCCCCGGGCCCAGGGCGCTGTCCGGCAGGCTCTCCAGCGAGCGGAAGGCTTCGAGGATGCGTGCGAACTGGGGCGCGAGGCGGTCGGCCTCTTCCTGGCTGATCTCGAGGCGTGCCAGCTGGGCCGTTCGGCGCACCGTTTCCAGAGGGTCGTCTTCCATGGGCGGGCCCATCCTACCGCCGGGGGGCCGGAGCCGAGCGCGCCGTCTTGCACCGATCGTGGCCCGAGCCTACCGTGGCCCCCACCTCCGATGCTGCCTTCCATAGCCCTCTCCGTGGCCGGGACCGAGAGCACCGACTGGTTCGGTGTCGGCCTCGTGTTGGCCATCGCCGGCAGCTTCCTGTTGGCCAACGCGCTCGTCTTCCAGCACCCGCGTCGCATGGTCGACCTGCACTTCGGTCGTTCGGGGGGGCGCCTGCGCACGATCCGCGAGACGATCTTCCAGCGGCTGCAGGTGCACCTGGGCTTCTTGCTCTTGCTCGTGGGCTTCGGCCTGCAGCTGTTCGGGCACTACCAGCCAGCTCCCACGGCCGCCTTCCCGGTCGGTTGGGTCGGCATCATCCTGCTAGGGGTCATCGGGCTGGAGGTCTCGGGCTGGTGGCTTTCCCACTGGCTCTTCCGTCGCTACGTGCGCGACTACTTCCTCGAGAATCCCCCCGACTTCGAGACCGACGTCAACCTGGCGCGGGAGCTGGGAGAGCTGTACGGGATCCCCTCGGCCGGGGACGACACGGTTCAGGCCTACCTGGCGCGCTTGCGCCACAGGATCGGATTGCCCGAGAGGGCTTCGGGGCCGCGTCGGGAAGAGGGACTGGGCGTCCCCTTCCCCGAGGCCAGCGAAGAGCTCGTCTGATCCCTTTTCCCGGGCAACCGCCGAGGCCGGTGAGAGTCCTGGTGATGTGGGAGCTTGGGGAGCTGGGTATTCGGTTCTGAAGCGCGGGGGGCGGCGCGTTCTCGAGGAGTTCGGAGAAGCTCTCTACCCGCCCCTGTGCCGGCTGTGTGGTCGGGAGTCATCCGATGCGATTGCCTGCGACGCCCACCGGCCGAAGCCGCGCGGAGACGAGGGCCGTCGATGCGGTGTGTGCGACCGGCCTTTGCCCGAGGCGTTGCCCGGGGGAACGAAGTGCTGGCAGTGTCGGCGCACGTCCCCGGCTTTCGATTGGGTCGAAGCGCTGGCGGACTACCGCGCCGAGGATCCCGTTCGGGATTGGATCCTGGCCTTCAAGCACGGAGGGCGGCGTGATCTGGCCAGGCCCCTGGCCGCGTACCTGGTCGAGCTCTGGGAACGGTCCGGACGCGAAGTGGAGAACGGCTGCCTCGTCCCGGTTCCCCTCCATCCGCTGCGGCGCTGGGAACGGGGCTACGACCAGGCCAGGGAGCTGGCGGAGGCCCTGGGGGAGCAACTCTCGCTGCCCTGCGTCCCGGCCCTGAAGCGCGCCCGGGACACGCCGACCCAGGGGGCTCCAGGCAGTCGTTCCCGCCACGCCAACGTGCGGGACGCCTTCGCCCTGCGGGCTTCTCGGGCGAGTCGTATCGAGGGACGATCGATCCTGCTGATCGACGACGTCCTGACGTCGGGGGCCACGGCCGATGCCTGCGCCCGTGTGCTCAAGGGAGTGCCCGTCCAAGAGGTGGGCGTCCTGTGCCTGGGGCGCGCGGGAGGGGCGGCCTACGCGCACGAACAGACGGGAGAGTCGTGACGGAGGAGAGCGCACGGGGCGAAAAGGTCCAGAAACGGGAGATGAGGTGGAACCAGCCCTTAGGCTGGGACAATGGGGGAGACCTTGGAAGAAGAGGCTCGGCGACTGGAGGAAGAGCATTCCCGGCTTTGTCGGGACTCGAGCGATCCCCGCCGCGGTTCCAACCTCCTGGCCGAACTGCGTGCACTCGTTTCCAGTGAGAGTGAACCTCGCGAACTCACCCAGTTTCTTGCAAGTGCACTCAACACTGCGGCCATGGCGGCCCTTAGCGAGGACGGCCCCGGTTACGACCTGGGGCTTGCTGAAGAGTATGCGGTTGAGCTGCGTGAGCTCGCCGACGACGGCCCTCTGGCGTCTGGATGGTGGAGACGTACCGTTATGTTTCTGGCAGGCCCGAGCATGAAGGTCGGGCTCACGTCCAAGGCTCTGGGCTGGCTTCGGGAGCTCGAGATCCTCTGCGATGACCCGGCTTGTGCAGCGGAGTGTCGCCAGGACTACGCCTATGCCTTGCAAGCTACAATCGGCTACACAGGCGAGCCCTCATTGCGAACTTCACTCATGGCAAGGCTCGAGGCTCTAGGACGTCTAGAGCTTCGAGACCCTGAAATCCAAGGAGACGTCGCTGAGGGGTGGGCCCTTCATGCAGGCCGGCTCAAAGAAGAAGGAGATTCCTCCGGAGTCGAGCGAGCCCTGAGTTCTCTCTTGGACGTTCTGAATCGAAGAGTGGATCCGTGCTGGGAGGAGGACAGGGTGCGAGACGTGAACTGCTGGCTCCTTCTCGGCTGCTTCGGTCCAGCCTCGCCCTGGCCTGTCGTTGAGCTGGACCTCCGTTGCCGCGGGCGGTTGCTCGAGTTGAATCCACATGCCCCCTGCGTACAGCGTGACCTGGTGGACGCTCTGTGGGATGCCTACGAGGCCGCCCACGAAGAACGAGACCCAGGCAAGTGGGACTACCTCGAGCGTGCGCTTTCTGCGGGAATGAACGCCAACTCTGGGCGTGAGGCCGCCCGCACCTTGGCCCGCTTCATGCACAACGCCCACAACCACGCGGAAGAAGGAAACGAACCCGACCGGGCATTGGAAATCGAGCAGCACAGGCGAGAACTCGGAAGCTTGTTTCCCAACGAGACGGGCGTGCAGAACGAAGTGGCCGGAATGCTTCTCAATGGGCACTGGTATGCCCACGGGCGAGGACAAGCCGAGATCGCCGAGACCTATCTGGAGGAGTTGGGGCGTTTTCAGGCTCGACCGGGAGCCTCCTTGGTCCAGGGGGACCAGTGGGCCAAGGCCTTGCGGAACGCCCATGGCTTTGCTCTGGAGGTTGGGGACTGGGAGAGGGCAGATGGGATCCTGGATCGGTTGCGCAGCTACGTCGATAGCAGCGAACCCAGGAGACGGTACAGGCACGGTCGGCTGGCGGCCGTTCTTGCGACCAGCGCCGCTGCTGCTCTGGAACGGGGAGATCGTGAGGTCTACCAGAGGGATCGCGGCGAGCTGGTTCGGCGCTGCGAGACGTCGCTCTGCAGCCAGGACGAGCTCGAGATGCTCGAAGAGTTGCTCGAGGACGAACCGCCGGGTTTCGGATAGGGCGCCCTGATCCATGATCTGGCCGTTGCCAGGAGAGCTGTGACCATGGGATGCTCTTGAGCATGTCGCTGCTTTACGTGGACGCCTTTGGTGGGATGGCGGGGGACATGTTCCTGGCCGCGCTCTTCGATTTGGGGCGAGACGAACTTCGCTTCGAAGAGTTCGAGCAGCTGGTTGCGGGGTTGCTTCCGGGCGAAGCCACCCTGCGTCTGCAGGAAGCCGAGCGTGGGTCCCTGCGGGCCTTGCGGCTCGACGTCGAGACCTCCGAGTCGAAGGCAGCGCCACACCGGCACCTGTCGGATCTGCTCGGCATCGTCGCTGAAGCTCCCCTCTCGGCTTCCGTGCGCGCACGGGCTGCGGCCGTGTTGCGACGCTTGGCCCAGGCCGAGTCCACCGTGCACGGGATTCCCGTGGATCAGGTTCATTTCCACGAGGTCGGCGCGGTGGACACCCTGGTCGATGTGTGCGGAGCCTCTTGGGCTCTGGAGCGTCTCGGCGTCGAGCAGGTCCTTGCGGCGGCTCCCTACGTCGGCTCCGGCACAGTTCGCTGCGCCCACGGAGAGATGCCCGTGCCCGCGCCCGGCACCGCCGAGCTCTTGCGCGGGGTTCCCCTGCGCAGCGGTCCGGGGGGGGAACGGCTGACACCGACGGCGGCGGCGCTCCTGGCCGAGCTGGTCGAGGAGTACGACCCGGTCCTGGACTGGAGCTTCGATGCCGTGGGCTACGGAGCCGGGGCCAGGGACCCCGAGCTCGGGCCTCCGAACCTGGTGCGCGTGCAGCTCGGGCAGCGCCGCGGGGCGCAGCGCCGGGCCGAGGCCTGGCTGATGGAGTTCAACCTCGACGACACCACCGGCGAGGAGGTCGGCTTCCTGCTGGGGGAGCTGCGCCGGGCCGGAGCCCTGGAGGCCTGGAGTTCCGCCCTCCAGATGAAGAAGGATCGTCCGGGCGTGTTGGTCGGCTGTCTGGCTCGCGGCGAGGCACGCCAGGCCCTGGAAGAGATGGCCTTTCGCCATTCGCCCACCCTCGGCGTCCGTTGGAGTCGGGTGGAACGCACCGAGTGCGAGCGCGAGACGATCGAGGTGGATCTCGATGGGGAGAAGGTGCGCGTGAAGTGCCGCTTGCGCAGGGAGGGACCACGGGGCCCCAACGATTTCTCGCCGGAGTACGAGGACCTGGCTCGCCTGGCTCGTCGCACGGGGCGAGGCCTCCGGGAGCTCGAGCGGGAGGTGCTCGCGCGGCTGACCGAAGGTTCGGACGAGGCCTAGGTCAAGGCCGCG
>JAUIEE010000622.1 GCA_030428965.1 bacterium
CCCAGCGGATCCATGCAGCCCACCCTGATGGGCAACCCCCAGACCCAGGTCTTCGATCGGGTGCTGGTCGACAAGCTCTCCTTCCACTTCCGCGATCCCGAGCGCTTCGAGATCGTCGTCTTCAAGCACCCCCTCGAGCGCTCCCGGATCATGGTCAAGCGCCTGGTGGGACTGCCGGGCGAGGAGCTCAAGATCGAGGGCGGCGACCTCTGGACGCGCCCCGACTCGGAAGCCGCCTGGGAGCCTCTGCGCCGCCCGCCCAGCGTCCAGGCGGAGATGTGGCGTCCCCTCGACCACAAGCAGCCCAAGCGCTCCAGCTGGAAGGTCGTGAGCCAAGGGGAGAGCTGGCGCATCGACGGTCGATCGATCGAGGCCCGAGGAGAAGGAAGGGTGCGTTTCCGGCCGGAACAGGATCGCATCACGAACGGCTACCGGGACGGGTACCCCGACGCCCTCTTCGACAAGATCCAGCACACGAGCAGCGCTTCGGGCCGCTACCCCGTGGGCGACCTCAGGGTCACGGGGGAGATCGAAGCCCGCCCGGGACTCGACGCCTTCGTGCTCGAGCTGACCGAAGGGCTGCGCACCTACCGCTTTCGCTTGCCGGGGCCGTCCCGGGCAGCCGAGGAGCGAGCATCGATTCAGGTGCGGGACTCGGGGAGCCGCCAGGGAAGAGCCGCGGACGAGCCGACCGAGGAGCTGAGTGCGTCTCCTTACCGCCTGCCCGCCGGCAAGGACGTCGCCTTCGCCGTGGAGAACATCGACGATCGGTTGGCGCTCTTCGTCGAGGGGGAGGAGCTCATCGCCCTGGAGATCGCTGCGGCCGCTTCCCAGGAGGCCTCGGTCACCCTGGGCCTCGAGGGCGAGGGAGCCGAGCTCGAAGACCTCCAGGTCTACCGGGACATCTACTACCTGCCTCTCCCCCATCAGCGGAAGAGCTGGGAGGTGCGCATTCCCGAGGGGCAGTACGTGATGCTGGGCGACAACACCCAGGACTCGGCCGACAGCCGCGACTGGAAGGCCAAGACCTTCGAGGGGAAAGGGCCCGCGTACGACTTCAAGGTGCGGGGCAACTTCCGCCCCAACGGCGAGAACCCGGCCCAGGGACGCTCGCAGGAAGGGGAGAGTCTCTTGCGCTTCCGGGACGAATGGGGAGAGGTGCGCTGGTTCCCGCCCTCGGAAGCCACCCCGGGCCTCGAGTACAGCGTTGCCCTGGTGCCGAGGCCGCTGATCCAGGGCCGTGCCGTGGCCGTCTTCTGGCCGATCAAGCCCCACCGCGGCCTCTGGCGCCTGGCCTGGCTGCACTAGGTCGCTTGCTGGGCCCCGGGTGGCCAGGATTCTGATTCTCCACAGCGGGTTTTTGCTGAGACCGAGGCCCGCCCCGGCCGGTTTCGGTGCGCTTGCGCTCCCCCCACCCGCCGATCAGCCAAAGGCACGATACGGCCCTCGACGGCGTAAACCCTCAATCCGAATTGATTTAGGCTACTCAGGCAGACCGGGAGCGGAGATGCACGACGCGGCTGGCGCGAATATCGGGCATGTCAAGGTGTTGACAAGACCCGGGTCGGGACGTCTTTCCACGAGTTATCCACAGTCGCGAAAGGAACCGACTCCGCCACCGTCCGCGACGTTAAAGGAGGGAAGTTCGTCCCGGGCCCACTAGACTTCGCTCCATGGATCACGAAACGGCCGACAAGCTGCCCTTGCTCCAGACCCGGGGCCTCGTCAAGGCCTATCGGGGTCGCCGCGTGGTGGCCGGAGTCTCGTTCCACGTCTTCCCCGGGGAGTTCGTGGGGCTGCTGGGCCCCAAC
>JAUIEE010000186.1 GCA_030428965.1 bacterium
GCCGCCGCCGAAGCGGCCCAGAGCGCGGCCAAGCCCTTTTCCGATATGCGCGGCCCGGCCGAGTTCCGCACGCACCTGGTCACGGCCTGGCACGTGGTGCGCGACATCCAGGTCGATCTGAGCCACAAGGACGACCCTGTGCCGGTGACCATCTACCGGGAAGACGGGACGATCTACACCGAAGAGGCTTCGTTGCTCTGCTTCAACCCGGAGATCGACGCGGCTCTCCTGCGCCTGTCCAGCGACGAGAAGGTCGACTTCGGCGCCACCCTGGCCGAACGCCAGAGGCTCGACGACGTGAAGATCTTCGACGAGGTCTACGCCGTGGGTTGCCCGCTCGGCAACGACCCGATCCCCACCCGGGGCGAGATCGCCACCGACCGCCACGACGTGGAAGGTGAGCACTACTGGATGATCAACGCCCCGACGTACATCGGGAACTCCGGGGGCGGGATCTTCGATTCGGAGAGCCACGACCTGCTCGGGATCTTCTCCAAGATCTACACCCACGGTTCCCTGCGGCCGACGATCGTGCCCCACATGGGCCTGGTCACGCCGCTCGACGCGATCTACGACTGGCTGGAGAAAGAGGGCTACGGCGTGGTCCGCAGCAGCCGGGGCTCGGTCCAGCTCGTCAGCTCTCCCAACAAGGTCGCCGCCGCCGGGCACTAGGCGTGGAGCTCAGCCGGTGTCCAGCGGACACCGGATGGTGTAGCTTGCCGGCGAGCATGCGTTGCCTCGCCCTCCTGACGGCCGGCTTCCTGGGCCTGGCCGCGTGCCGCGAAGCCGGCATCGACGACCCGGCCTTCCGGGGAGGAGACCTGCTCACGGTCCGTCCGACGGCCGAGCACGAGCAGCCCGGGGTGCTCGAGCCCGCGGACGAGAACCCGTGGGGAAGCCTGGGTCGCTTCGGGTGGGAGAACAAGGTGCGCAAGCGCGGGATCTTCGAGGACGATCGGATCGTCTGGTCGCGCCTGCCGACCGCAGGCCTCGACCTGCCGGCGGGGGAACCCCGAGACCGCACGATCCGGCTCTCCCTGATGGGCTCGTTCGGCTCCGAGAAGCGCAAGGCGCGCGTCACCCTCAACGGGATTCTGCTCGGGGAAGTCGAGTTGCCCGAAGACGAGAGCGAGGTGCTCTTGCCGGCTCCCGCGGCGGCCTGGAAGGAAGGCACGAACGCCCTCGAGTTCAGCGTGGACCAGCTGCACGAGCTCGAAGACGGAAGCCGCGTCGGCGTGGCCGTTTCCCGGGTCGAGTACGACGAGGCCAAGCGCGTCGAGGTGGACGTCCACGAGCGGCGCTTGGTCCTGGCCGACGGAACGGGCGTGGACTACCTGCTCGAGGAGTGGACGGTCATGCAGCTCTTCTTGGCCGGCGAGGCCGAGGGCAAGGGTGAGCTCGAGGTGCTCTTCGAACGGGTCGACCCTGCAACCGGCGAAGGCCTCGGCGATCCGCTCGAGTTCTCCCTGCCACTGGCTGACCAGAGCACCGAGCGCGGCTTCGCGATTCCCCCCGCCGAGGGGGCTCTCCTGCGCCTCTCCCTTCGCTGGCGGGGCACGGGGACGTTCCGCTTCACGCGCCTCGAGCGCTTCGAGCCCGAACCGGCCGAACGCACGCCGATCGTCCTGATCAGCATCGACACCCTCGCGGCCACGCACCTGTCCGCCTACGGCTACGACCGCGAGACGACCCCGAACCTCGCCGCCCTCGCCGCCGAGGGCGTGCTGTTCGAGCACTGCATCACGAACGCCCCCTGGACGCTGCCGAGCTACCTCGGCCTCTTGAGCGGGCTCTACCCCGATTCCCATCGCCTCTACCCGGCTGACACCAAGGGCGGCAAGGTCGAGCTGTGGGAGATGTGGTACCTGGCCGAGAACCGCTGGACGCTGCCCGAGTCCCTGGCCGCGCTCGGTTACGAGACGGCGGGCTTCTCCGACCATCTCTGGCTGGGCGAGCGCTTCGGCTTCACCCAGGGCTTCCACGTCTTCGATTCGAGCGCCGGAGCGATCCCCAAGGAGAAGCGAGACGGCGGAATCCGACACGTGACGGGACTGGCGACACGCTGGCTGGAAGCACGCGGGGGAGGCTCCTCGTTCTTCTTGTTCCTGCACGCCTTCGACGTGCACGGCCCCTACACGCCCCACTCCCCCCATCGCGGCAAGTTCCGGGACGACCCCGCCGCCCAGGAAGAGACCACGGCCCTCGCCGGAGGAGTCGTCAACACCTACGGCATCGTGCAGAGCTACGTCGCCCGCGGAGAGCATCCCCGCGGCTCGATCCCTCCGCGCATGAAGACGGCCCCGATCGTGTCCGCCTACGACGAGGGCGTGCTGATGGTGGACGCCGCCCTGGGCGAGTTCTTCGACGACCTGAAGCGCATGGGGATCTTCGACGAGGCCATCGTGGTCGTGACGGCCGATCACGGGGAGACGATGGACGAGGGCCACTACCTGTTCGGACACGGCGTGCTCGACCGGGAGGTGCTCGAGGTGCCCTTGATCGTGCGCTTGCCCGGCGGAGAGTCGGGCGGTCTGCGCGTCCGCGAACCTGTGCAGCTGGTGGACGTCTACCCGACGCTGCTCGACCTGGCGGGCGCCCCCCAGGAGCGAGCCCACCTGCACGGTCGTTCCCTGGCCGGCTACGTGCGCGGCACGGCCCCCGAGTCCCGTCCCACCTTCTCCGAGGGTGGCCTCTGCCGTCAGTCGGCGCTGGTCTTCAACGGCTGGAAGGTGATCGAGTCCTACCCCGGCCTCGACTCGGCCGAGTCCCTGCTCTTCACCCATCCGCGTGCCCCCGAGTGGCTGTTCGAAGAGATCCCCCGACTCGAGAACGAGGGTCTGACCGAGGATCTCTTCGCCGAGGTCCGCGCGCGGGAGGACTTCGGTGAGCTGTGCCACCGTCTGCGCCAGGAACTCGAAGGTCCGTTCTACGAGCTCTACGACCTCGCGCAAGATCCGCGCGAGGACCGCAACCTGGCCGAGTCGAACCCGGAGAAACTGGCCGAGATGCTCGACCTGCTCTCCCTGGAGCGCGCGCGACGCGAAGCCACCCGCCAGCTCGCCCGCCCCCCGGACGCCCCGGTCGTCCTCTCCGAGACCGAGATCGAGCGCCTGAAGGACCTGGGCTACGTGGGCGACTAGCTAGCGCTGGCGTCGCCGTGGGTTGGCGCACGACGGGTTCCTTGGGGAGACCCGGCGAGCACGATCCCGGACAGGACGGCTAGGTCTCCCGTGAGCGACCTGCGTGGGCGGCGCAGAAGGCGGTCGCACCCTGCGCGGTGAGCAGGCACCAGGCCCGCTCCTTGCGGTCCCCGACGGCCACCTCGACGTGGACGCAGTAGATGTTCTCGCCATCGACGAGGCCCGTGGATTCGACCATGGCCAGGTAGACGGCGAGGTCGTCGACGGACTGGGAGACCCTCAGGTCGATCCGGCGGTAGTCTTGCAGGACCTGGGTGGCCGAGCCGCAGAACAGGTTCATCAGCTCCTGGGCCGCCTCGACGTGCTGCTCGTCCTGGGGATCGATGCTCGGGTCGTCCACGGGCGGAAGCATCATGGCGCCGCCGATGGCGGCCCCCAGGAAGGCCGAAGGGAACACGAAAAGGATCGGGCCGGTGTAGCGACCTTCGATGCTCGTTTGCACCAGGGCGCCGTCGGCCATGATGCGGGCGATGAGGTCCGTCGAGCACTTCAGGCTGCGTATGCCCGATCCGTGCACCTCCGACTTGAAGCCGAACATCTCGCCCCAATCGCGCAGTCCGCGTTCGAAGATCTCTTGGACGAGGTCGACGACATGCTGCCGAAGCTCGGGGGTGGTTACGGACATGTCAGATGGCTCTCGGGGTAGCGGGGGCTGAACCGTGGCGCAAGTCGACTAGGCGGCCGTGGCTTCGTCGATCGCGTCCCCCAGCTTCTCGGGCGTGAAGGGCTTGGTCACGTACCCTGTGGCGCCGGCCTTGAAGGCCTCGGCCTTCTTGTCCCCCGCGCCTTCCGTGGTGAGCATCACGATCGGGGTGGCGCAAGTCGCGCGGGCCTGCCTCACGAATTCGAGGCCGTCCATGACGGGCATGTTCCAGTCGCAGAGGACCAGGTCGGGAGAGTGGGCCCGGAGGGCGTCCAGACCTTCCTGTCCGTTGGAAGCTTCGAGGGTCTCTCCGACCGAAACCGGCGCCTGCCGGAGGGCCTTGAGGATCATTTTGCGCATCAGCGCCGAGTCATCGATCAGGAGGACCTTGAGTCCCATGGGTGCTTTCCTCGTG
The DNA here is from genome assembly GCA_030428965.1 of bacterium. Classification (GTDB taxonomy): domain Bacteria; phylum Planctomycetota; class UBA1135; order UBA1135; genus JAUIEE01. The sequence continues at coordinate 4,259 of JAUIEE010000186.1, forward strand.
TCAGGGGTTTCGTGTGTTCTTCAGACCACGACCAGGGCGTCGGTCATGCGGTCGATGAGCCGCTCCGCGTGCCGTAGGTAGCGGCGCAGGGCCTGCATCAGCACCTTCTGGTCCACCCGCTCGTCCTCCATGGCCAGGTCGAGGACGTGCGGGCAGTTCTTCTGCTGGTACTCCAGGGCCTCCTGGATCTCCTCGTGGGTGCAGATCCCGATCCGTACGGCGGCGTCCCCGAACAGGCAGCAAGGCTCTTCCGATTGCGCGCTCAGGATCTTTGCGATGTCTCGGATGCGGAGCTTCTTGGTCTCCACCAGAACCATTCCGAGGGGCACCCAGGCCTTGGAGGATTTCGTGCAGAGGTCGTCGGCAATGGCTTGCGAGCAGGCGCCGGACTGAACAAGGAAGGCATGGAGATGCTCTGGCCGCAGAGCCTCGCCAGGGAGATCGCCGCGGGCGTTCTCGGTGTCGATGCTGACGATCCCGAGGCCGAGGAGAACGCCCTGGACTCTCTCAAGGAGCTCCTGAACGTGTCCATGGGGCAGGTCCTGACGCGACTCTGGGGAACCGAACACATCTTCGACCTGACGCCTCCGAATGCCCATCCCGTGGAAGAAGACACCGAATGGGAAGAGTGGCGCAAGGCGCCGGAGACGATCGCCATCCTGGTCGAGGACCATGCCGTCCTGCTGAAGCTGCACGTCGAAGACGAAGAGCGGCTCGAAGGGAGCGCAGCATGACCGGAGCTTCCGGAAAGGTCCGTGTGCTGATCGTCGACGACTCGGCCGTCGTGCGCAACATCTTCAGCCGCGAGCTCGGCAAGGATCCGGGCATCGAGGTCGTGGGAACGGCGTCCAATCCGTACATCGCGCGCAACAAGATCGTCCAGCTGAAGCCCGACGTCTTGACGCTCGACGTCGAGATGCCCCGCATGGACGGGATCACGTTCCTGCGGAAGCTGATGCACTACAACCCGATCCCCACGGTCGTCGTGTCTTCGTTGACGGAGGCCAATAGCCCGCTGGCCTTGGAGGCCATTCAGCTGGGCGCGGTCGAGGTCCTGTGCAAGCCGGGCTCCGCCTACACCGTGGGAGACATGCGCACGGAGCTGGTCGACAAGGTCAAGGCGGCCGCGATGGTGCGTCTGGACAGGCTGAAGTCGCAGGGACCGCTCCCGCCGGCAGCACCCACCAGCGCCATGACGCGCACCACGAACCAGATCATCGCCATCGGTACTTCCACGGGGGGAACCGAAGCACTGAGGCGCATCCTGCCCGCCTTCCCGCGCAGCTCGCCCGGGATCCTGGTCGTGCAGCACATGCCCGAACACTTCACGCGCTCCTTTGCCAACAGCCTCAACCGGGGGAGCGACCTGGACGTGCACGAGGCCGAGGACGGCGAATCCGTCGTCCCCGGCAAGGTGCTCATCGCGCCGGGCAGCTCCCACCTGCTGCTGCGTCGATCGGGAGCCAACTACCTCGCACGGGTCAAGGACGGCCCGCTGGTGAGCCGCCATCGGCCCTCGGTGGACGTGCTCTTCAAGTCCGTGGCCGGCGTGGCCGGAGCCAACGCCATCGGGGTCATCATGACGGGCATGGGCTCGGAGGGTGCGGCGGGGCTCAAGGAGATGAGGGATGCAGGTGCGGCCACGATCTCCCAGGACGAGGCGACCTGCGTCGTCTACGGCATGCCCAAGCGTGCCGTGGAGGAAGGCGGCGTCCAGGAGACGGTACCCCTGGACGAGATTCCGGCAGCGGTGCTACGGCGCCTGGCGGACTGCAAGGCGGCCGGCTGAGAGCAGCCGAACCGGGTCCTCTTCCGATCAACGCAGGCTCGATCCTCGGGAGCGTCCACCCGGTCGTTCGCCCGTACCCGGCCCGACCGGCGTTGAGCTGTGCCGGCCGAAGGCAGAGTGCACCCTTCGGAGACACAGCTCCTGCCCGGCAAGAGCGACCGCACCTGGACCGGATGGCGGCGACAACAGGAGGCTGGAACAGCGTCCGCCCTCGAGCGGATCGGTGAGCTGACCCTCGATCGTCGACCAAGCTGCCCCCGTCAGCGCAGGGCTTCCACCGTGCTCGAACTTGCCTTGGATTCCGGGAAAGCCCCGTCGCCGGGATCGGTACCGAAGCCCATCGCGTAGAGCTCCGGGACTTCTCCCTCGGCACCTGCGCGCAGGGTGATCGCGACCTGGACGAAGCGGGCGTCTGACTTCGCGACCTGGGCGATGTCCTCGTTCCAGGAGTCCCAGCGCACGCCGTCCTGGCTGGCGCGGAAACGGAAGGACACGATGGACTTCCCCGGCTGCTTCCAGCGGGCGAACCACTCGCTCTCCTGCGGGAAGGCGCGGCGGTCGAAGACGTACTCGGCGCGCCCCCAGGCCGTCGGGTCGAAGTGCAGGCTCTGGACCTCGTCCAGGAAGATCTCCGGGGCGTGGCGGCCGCACAGGAGGAAGAAGCGATCGACGTCGGGGTCGTAGGCCATGCCGTAGTAGCCGCCGCGCGCCGAGGGAGTGTTGCTGGCCAGGTGCTCCTGCCACTGCCCGGTCCCGGGATCGAAGACCCACAGGTCCGTCTTGCGCTCGGAGAACTGGCCCAGCACGCCGCCGAACAGCACGAAGTGCTTGCGCTTGGTGTCGTAGGCAAAACCCGAGCGTACCCGCGGATCCGGGGCCGTATCCGGCTCCAGGACGGTGTAGCTGTTTTCCTTCGGGTCGAAGATGGCGGTGATGTCCTGGTAGGACTGCTCGCCCAGGCCGAGCCCCCCGCCGAAGATGAGCACGTGCTCCCGTTCGGGGTCGTAGCCCACCATGAAGGACCCTCCGGGGCTGTAGTCGATCTCGTCGCCCTCGAGGTCCAGGTAGCGCGGCATCGGCCACAGCTTCCAGCGGTTCTTGTCGGGATCGAAGGCCAACACGCGACCTCTCCCCGCGCGGAACACGAGGAACTCCTTCAGGATCGGGTCGTAGTAGATCCCGCAGTTGCTGGTGGCGGGGAAGGCGTGCCCCTTGGGCTCGCGACGCTCCCAGCGACCCTCTTCGGTGTAGTAGAGCCAGGTCGAGGAGAACTCCTCCCAGTCCTTGGTGTCATTGCGCCAACCGCCGGCGTAGAGCACGACCTTGTGGTCGGGACTGTAGGCGGCCGGCTGATGGCAGGCGCCGTCGGGGGCGATCTCGGTGAACACGCGCTCCCACTCGAGGCTGTCGGTGCGGAAGATCCAGGTGTCGTCGGTGTTCACCATCGGCGACAGGTGCGTGTCCCGGGTCTCCCCGCCCCACAGGAAGACGCGATGGTCCCCGATGTAGACGGTCGGGTGCGTGGTGCGGGCCAGGGGACGCTTCTCGGCCGGGATCTCCTCCCAGTGACCCGGCACCCAGCGCAGCCTTCCGTCGACGGCCAGGGTGTGTTCGTGCGTGCCGTGGGACCAGGCCTCCTGGTCGTCGACCACGGGCTCGGTGAGGGGATGGGCCCACAGCTGCACCTGCTCCTTGCCCTGGGCCTTCTCGATTGCGAGCCGGTGCATGCCGACCTCGGGCCCCTCGGTCCAGCGTTCGATCAGCTCCTTGGTGGGCGTGGCGGAGGAGCGCACGCGCACCTCGTCGATCCAGCCGCCCATCCCCCCCTGGGGGTCTCCCCCGAGCACGAGCTCGGTCCCGACTGCGGCCGGCTTCTGTTCGTAGCGCATGACCTGCGGGTCACCGTTCAAGACCATACGCAGGGCCGTGATCTCGGGGCCGTCCAAGACGCAGGCCAAGAAGTTCCATTCTCCGCGCCGGGCGGCCGCACGACTGCGCAAGGCGATGGGCGGGGTGGTCTGCACCTCGAGCACGGCGTGACCGTTGCGATCGAGCTCCAGGTTGAAGACGCCGGGTGCCCGGGCCACACGCCCGCCCTTGCCGGCGGGCGGCGGATTGAACCAGAGCTCGAAGGTCCACTGATCCCGAAACAGGGGCGGCGTCTTCGAACGCACGCGCAGCGACGAGCTCTCCGAGCTCAGCTCGATGGCCTGGCCGAAACGACCGGGCCCCCAGGCGGTGTTGCGCAGCTCCACGGGAACGGCGTTGGGAGAAGCGTCCGCGGTCGTCCCGCCGATGCCCTCGCTCATGGGCAGGTACAGGCGCGTGTCCCGGGTGACCCCGGCTTCTCCGAAGGGGATCTTCCTTCCGGCCCCTTGGGGGAGCGGAACCGATGGCCCTTCGTCCCAGGCGTAGGCGAGGGTGCCTTCGGGAGCCGTGTACTCCAGGTCCTGGGCGAGCGGCGCGGGCCGCGGCGGAGCAGGCCCCGAAGCGGAGTCGGAGCAGGCCGTGCCCAGGAAGAAGGCCAGGATCAAGAGGTTCGGGCGCATGGGTCCGTGATCGAGTTGACCGTCGGGGAAACCGACGAAGGGGTTGGGGGCGCCGGGATCAGTAGCCCAGGGCCTTCAGGCGGGCGCTGGCCTCCGGATCGAGCTCGCCTCCCGCAAGGCCGCCCTGGGCCGCGAGAGACGCCACGGTCTCCAGCTGAGAGACCCAGTCCGGACGTTCGGAGGAGCGTGCTTCAAAGACGTTGTTCTTCTCGTTGGGGTCGGCCAGCAGGTCGTACATCTCGAAGCTGCCGGAGTCGTGGTCGTAGATCATCTTGAACTCGTCGTCCCGAAGGCAGATCAGATTCCGAGTCGCCTCGGGCTTGTGGGTCTGGGCCACGAGCAGCGAAGGTGCGCCGGAGAGCAGGGAGACTCCACGCTGGCCGGGCAGCGCGGGGAAACCCACCAGGTCCAACAGGGTCGGAACGACGTCCACCAGGCTCACCATGCGATCGGTCTCTCCCTGCAGCCGGGCCGCACGTGGGTCGCCTTCGGGCAGCTTGATGATCAGGGGCACGTGCAGCATCTCGTCGTAGAGGCTCTCGATATGGCCGATCATGCCCCGCTCCCCCAAGGCCTCTCCGTGGTCGGAGGTGAACACGATCAGGCTGTCCTCGTAGAGCCCACGGGCCTTGAGGTCGTCGAGCACCTCGCCCACGTAGCGATCGACGTACTCCACTTCGAGCGTGTAGCGATCGCGGCACTCCTTCGGCGAGAGCGAGTCGTTCAGCCAGATGCGCACCTCGTAGGCCCCCGCGGCCGGGACGTCGAAGGTGAAACGCGCCAGGTCGGTGGGCTTCTTCATGCTGCCGGCCAGGAACTCGGGCTCGACGCGGGTCTTGCCCTGCTTGCACTGCACGCCACGTACGCGGAAGGCGTGGTCGCCCTGAATCTGCATCTCCTGGATCCCGGCCTCGAACTCGAACGTGCGCTGGAAGACGCTCATGTCCGAGGTGGAGACCTGCTCCAGGGGCTGGCCCTCAAGGGAGATCTCGACGCTCTTCTGCGCCGAGCCGTGGGCGTTGTAGGGCTCGTGGGGATCGCAGAAGTGTGTGAAGAGGAAGAAGGGCAGCTTGCGATCGATCTCGTCCAGGTGCGGTCGAAGGCGTTCGACCACGTTCGGAGCCTGGGCGATGTTCCAGAAGTCCATGTCGTAGACGCCGAAGCCCTGGTCGATCCTGGATCCACCATAGC
>JAUIEE010000187.1 GCA_030428965.1 bacterium
AGACCGTGGTGAGCGCCCTGCTCCTGAAGGCGGCGCGCCGACTGGGCCCGGCCGCCTACTGGAAGCCGGTCCAGACGGGCGACGACAGCGACACGAACACGGTCGGGGAACTGGCCGAGGCCCGCCCCCACGAGCTGCTGCGACCGGCCTGGGAGCTCGCCCTCCCGGCCTCGCCCCACGAAGCGGCCGCGGCGGAGGAGCGCGAGATCGACCCGGCCCAGATCGCCAAGGGCCTGGTCGGACTGGAGCGCACCCTGGAGGACTCGCGCCTGATCGTCGAGCTGGCCGGTGGCCTGCTCGTTCCCTACCGGCTGGACGCGACCCAGGGCGATTGGCTGGAGGAGATCGGCGCCCAGTGCATCCTCGTGGCCCGCTCGGGACTGGGCACCCTCAACCACACCCTCCTGACCCTCGAGGCCCTGCGCGCCCGACACGTCGAGCCGCGCGCGCTCTTCCTGGTCGGCGACCCGCACCTATCCAACCGCTCGACCCTGGCCCAGCTCAGCCGACTGGCCCACGTGTTCGAGGTGCCCAGGTTCGATCCGCTCGAGCCCAAGGCCCTCGACGACTGGCTCGACGGTCACGACGTCTCCATGGTGTTCGACCCATGAGCTCGCTCTCCGAACGCGATCGCCGCGTCCTGTGGCACCCCTACACCCAGCACGGCATCGATCCGGAGCCGCTGCCTGTCGCCGCGGCCCGGGGGGCGATCCTGACCCTCGAGGACGGCCGCGAGCTGATCGACGGCATCTCGTCCTGGTGGACCTGCCTGCACGGCCACGCGCACCCGAAGATCGTGCAAGCCATGGCCGCGCAGGCCGCCGAGCTCGACCACGTGATCTTCGCCGGCGCGACCCACCGGCCCGCGGTCGAGCTGGGCGAGCGGCTCGTCGAGCTCGCCCCCGAGGGACTCGCGCGCGTCTTCTACTCGGACAACGGTTCGACCGCGGTAGAGGTGGCGCTCAAGATGACCTACCAGGCCTGCGTGCACCGCGGAGAGCCCGAGCGCACGGTCTTCATCGCCCTCGAGGGCTCCTACCACGGCGACACCTTCGGAGCCATGTCGATCGGAGACCCGGTGCCCTTCTTCGAGCCCTACGGCCCCTTCCTGTTCGAGGTCGTGCGCATTCCCCCCGAGGCCGAAGCGCTGGGAGAGGCCTTCAAGCAGCACGCGGGGCGCATCGCCGCCCTGATCGCCGAGCCCCTCGTCCTGGGCGCTGGCGGCATGCGAATGGTCGAGGCCGCCTTCTACCGACGCGCCCGCGAGCTCACCAGGGCCGAGGGAGCCCTCTTGATCGCCGACGAGGTCATGACCGGTTTTGGCCGCACCGGCACGCGCTTCGCCTGCGAACAGGCCGGCGTGGCCCCGGACCTGATGTGCCTCGCCAAGGGGCTCACGAACGGCATGCTGCCCCTGGCCGTCACCCTGGCCACCGAAGAGCTCTTCGAGGCCTTCCTGTCCGAGGAACGCTCGCGCTTCTTCCCCCACGGTCATTCGATGACCGCCAACCCGATCGGCTGCGCGGTCGCCCTGGCTTCGCTCGAGGTGGGAGAAGAGACCGACGTGCTCGGACGCTTGAGCGAGATCGGACGCACGATCGAGAACCGGCTCGAAGGCCTGCGCGGCGATCCCCGCGTGGCGAACCTGCGCCGTCTCGGCGGCATCGTGGCCTTCGACCGCGTCGTCCCGCCGGAAAAAGCCGGCTACCTCTCGAACGTCTCCCTGCACGTGCGCCGCGACTCGATCGAGCGCGGCGTTCTGTTGCGTCCCCTCGGCAACGTGATCTACGCCCTGCCCCCGGCCTGCACGAGCGAGGAGCAGTGCGACCGGATCGCCGAGGCCATGATCGCGAGCATCGACTGCTTCACGGCCTGAAACCGGAGGACCAAGGGCCAACGGACCTTCCGCTTCTGGTTGACGCCAGGTGAGTATGAAGTCCAGGGATCGGGAAACCTCTACACCCTCGACTCCACTCCGATCGTGATCGGATGCGAGCCAAACCAGAGCCCCAGTGTCCTGGCGCGCCGGGTCTCTCGTTAGAGTGGCGGCCCCATGAATCCACCGACGTGGAAACAAGTTCGACGGCTGTTCCAGTTCGAGTGGGACGGTGAATACCCCGATCTGATCGTGGCCTCGACGACTCTTTCCGACTGCGATCGGTTTTTGAAAGCACTTCCAAAGTGGGGGCATTCTCTCGAGTTCTTCGAGGGCCACACACCTCACCCCACTCCGACGGAGGCGACCGAGAAACTTCTCTTCTGGGGACCTGACGACGATCCCCCTCTGCTCAAGATCTACGTGGGAAAGCTCCAGCTCAACTGCCGCTTCTGGGAAGACGAAATCACTGCCGATCTGGATCCCAGAGAGTTCCAGGGGCCGACAGAGCTCGACGGATTCCTGGGCTTCATGAAGAACCTGGGCGACGTCACGGGCAAGAAGGCTCGCCTGGATGTAGAGCCCGACGTCCTCGAATACGACCCGACGACTCCCACGTGGCACTGGGAAGTCGCCGACGGAGAGCCTCCTACGGATTGGACTCCTGCCTGAACGCCGCCAGCGCGAACGACACCCAGCCGACGATCAACAGGAGCCCCCCCAGCGGCGTGATCGGTCCCATCACCGACCGTGCCACGTCGAGGGACAGGCAGTAGATCGAACCGCTGAACAAGAGGCTCCCGATCAGGAACCCCCAGGGGGCGAAGCGTGCTCCGCCGCCGCGCTGCCGGAACAGGCCCACCAGAACCAGGGCCAGGGCGTGCCACATCTGGTAGCGCACCGCGGTTTGCCAGTTGCCGAGCTGGTCGCTCACTTCGAGGGTTTCCTTCAGAGCGTGGGCGCCGAAGGCACCCAGGGTGACCCCGAGCGCCGCCCACAGGCAGCCGACCGCGATCCACTTGTCAGGGTTCATGGCGGGGAGTCTAGCAGCCGCGCGCGGCGCCGGACTCCCCCGCCGTGGAAACCGCCGCTAGTAGCCCAGAGCCCGTAGACGCTCCTGGTTGCGGGCGCGGTCGTTGACCAGGCCACGGATCTTCTCCTCGAGCTCGCGGATCTCCTCGAGGAAGCCTTCCTCTTCGCTCTCCTCGGTGGTACCGGGCTCGGGCACGTGGTTCGCGCGCAGCTGTTCGAGCCGGGCCTGGTAGTAGTGCAGGCGGCGTAGCTGTTCGACGTGGCGGTCGAGCTCGGTGCGTTCGTTCGAGGACAGCTTGGCGAGGCCGGGCTGGGCCTGGCGCAAGAGGCTTTCGAACTCCTCGAAGTCGGGGTCCACGAGAACCTGTCCGAGGGCTTCGGCCGCTCGCATCAGCGCCTCGTAGGAGTCGCCCTGGGCGTGGATGCTCAGGCGCAGGCACTCGGCGAACTGGGCCACGAGCACGGCGCGGCGGTAGCCGGGGGTCGTGCTGGCGAAGTTCGGCGCGAGCTCCTGGGCGGAGAGAGAGCTCGTGAGCTCCTTGGTTTCTTCGTTCCGCTCTCCCTGACCTGCCTCGAAGGGGGACTTGTAACGCAGGCGCGCCGTGGCGAGCGGTCCGCGCTCCGCCGCAGCGGCACTCAGCTTGAGCTCGTAGAGAGCGGTGACCTGGTGCCCCGCGTTGATCTCGCCCGCATCGACCGCGTCGTTGCGGAAGTCCGCGTTGGCCACCGCGCGGTTCTCGTAGCCGAGCTGGCGGAAGCTCTCGACCTGGGCCGGGTCGAACTCGACCTGGATCTTCACGTCCCGGGCGATGGGCTGGAAGGCTCCGGTGAAGTTCTCGACCAGGGCCCGGCGCGCCTCCCGCTCGGTGTCGAAGTAGTTGCACAGGCCGTCGCCGCGGTTGGCGAGCTGCTCGAGGAAGGTGTCGTTGTGGTTGCCCATGCCGACGCCGATCGTGTTCAGGTAGATCCCCCGCGAGCGGTACTCGGCCACCTGGTCGAGGATGCGGTTCTGGTCCGTCTCGCCGATGTTGCCGACGCCGTCGGAGAGGAACACCACCCGGCTGACGACGCCGGGCTTCACGTGCAGGGCCGCTTCGCGGAAGCCTTCCCACAGCCCGGCCTCGGCGTTGGTGCCGCCGCTGGGCGTGAGCTGGGCCAGAATCTCCCCGAAGCGACCGCGCTGCGCGACCGAGTTCATCGGGAAGCGCACCTGGGCGGTGTTCGAGAAGCTGACGAGGGCCAGGGTGTCCTCGGGACCGAGCTCGGCCATCAACAGGCGCAGGGACTTCTTGACCAGCTCGAGACGATTGCCCGTCTTCATGGAACCGGAGGTGTCCACGACGAAGGTCAGGGCGAGAGGGTCGCGCTCGTAGCGGTCGCGCTCGGCGCCGCGCGCGGTGACGCGCAGCATCCAGGTGTTCTCGTCCTCGCCGAAGTAGCTGGGCGCCATCTCGAGTTGGAGGGCGAAGGGGTGGCCGACCGAAGCGCTGGGAGGCGCCACGTCCGGCTTGAAGTAGTTGAGGAACTCCTCGGTGCGCACCGAGGCGGCAGGCGGCAGCTGCCCGCTGCTCAGGTAGCGTCGAGTGAGCACGTAGCTGGCCGTGTCCACGTCCGCCGCGAAGGTCGAGACGGGGCTGAAGCGAGTCGGCTGGAAGGGATGCTCGCCCCAGAAGCGGAAGAACATGTCCCTGGCCGATTCCCGCGGCCGACGTCGGCAGCCACGGATCAGCTCCTCGACGTCGGCGGGATCTTGTCCATACCTGCCGTCAAGGATGACGAAGCCCGAAGCCTCTTCGTCGGCGAGGCTCCGCCTCTCCGGCCGCCCCAGGAACCAAGCATCGCTGCCCGTGGACTCCCTGCGCTCGTTGCCTTCGAGACGAGTTCTCTTGTCACCCCCGAAACGCCCGCCGAACTTGCCCCCGGCGCCACCGCCCACAGCAACGACCTGCTCCTTGGAAGCCTCGGGTTTCGAGGAAGGTCCTTCGCCCCCGGCGTACCCCAAGGAACGAAGGTCCTCATTCGAGGGCCCGGGCGAGGAGTCTTTCAGCAGAGGCTCCGAGGGCGCGTAGCCGCCGTAGCCCATAGCTTCGAGCTCGCGCTCTTGCTCGGCGGTCAGCTCGGCCGCCCGCCCCGGGGGGACCGTGTCACCCGGCCCCTTGAAGGAGTCACCTCCGGCAAGACTCTCGCCAAGGACAGGCTCTTCGACGGGATCTTCCCCTCCGTATGCGAGCTGCCTGAGAGCGTCGAGTCTCGAACCTCCCCGTGCATCGCTCAAGTTGTTCTCCTCGGACCTCAGCTCCGATGACGCCGCTTCAGGCGCACTTGCGGCCAGACCGAGATTGGAGTCTCGGTCATCGCCGACGTACCCCAAGCTCCTCAGCTTCGTCGAGCCCGAGGGATCTTTGGCCCGCTCCTCACCAGCGTAGCCGAGAGCCTTGAGCATGGCCTGATCTCCCGAATCCTCTTTGGCCTCGGAGTCGACGTACCCCAACTCATCCATCGTGCGCCGTGCCGTCGAGCTCGTCTCCACCATCACGTCCCCTACCTTGCTGAAGACGTAAGCGCCAAACACGACCACCAGCCCCGCCGCCAACGCTACGGTGACCTGCACCACGCGACGCATGCGACCGCGCGGGATCTCCTTGATTGGCAGCGTTTCCGACGCCTTCTGCAGCGTCTCGCGAATAGCCGGCGAAAGCTCCGGCTCCGGAAAGCTCACCTGCACCAGCCCAATCGTCTTCTGGATCTCCTCCAGCTCGGCGCGCAGCTCGGGGGAACGCTCTAGCGCCGCCTCGACCTCGAAGCGCTCCTCTTCGGTCGCCTCGCCCAGGGCAAAGGCGCACAGCATCTCGTGCAGCTTGGTGTCTCGTTCTTGGTTGCTCATGACAGCCGCTCCTGCAGGCCGCCCGCCTGCGTATCGGTCGAGGGATTCGTGCTCATCGCGGGCGCCAGAGGAGCGGACGCGAGCAGGGGCGAAAGGTCGCTCGAGAGCGCCTTGAGGCCGGCGCTGATCAGCCAGCCGACCGTGCCGATCTTCTTGCCCGTGATCTGGGCGATCTCCTTGTAGGAACGCTCGCCCAGCAAGCGCAGGACGAGCACCTCCCGTTGCTCGGAGGGCAGACGTTCGAGGCCCCGTTCCACCGCTTGTCGGGTGTCCTCGGCTTCGATGTCCGCCAGGCCGCCGGAGGTGGTCTCGTTCGAGGCCACCGCTTTTTCTCGTCGCTTGCGTCTCTTTTCAGATCTCATGGTGTCCAACGCCAGGTTTCGGGTGACCCGGTGCAGCCACGAGGAGAGGAAGGAGCGTTCCGCCGCCGGATCCCCGCGCACGTCGTCGGGGAGGTTCGGGGGCTTCTGGGCCAACCGCAGGAAGGCGTCCTGCACCACGTCCTCACCGCCGCGCCAGTCGCCCAAGAGGGCTTGGGCGTGCCGCAAGAGGGCGGCCTGGTTCCGCTGCACGAGGGCCTCGAAGGCCTCCGTTTCACCGGCTTGCCAGGCACAGAGCAGGTCTCCGTCCGAGCGATCTTCCATTCCCGTGACTTCGTAGGGCCTGACGGCGCCCTGGCCGGCTTTCTTGGAAATCCCTGGGAAAAACTGCGCCGACCGGCGGCCCCGGGGCCCTGAAAACCCTTTCCCCCCCCGGGGGATCGGGCACCATGGCCCCATGGCCCCTTCCTCCAACGCTCCCGACGAGGCCGAGTTCAACCCCGACGCCCCGGCCGCCGCGGACAGCGGCCTGTTCGGCCTCGACTGCGAACCCGATCAGGCCCAGGTCCACGTGCTCGGCGTCGGCTTCGACGCGACCACGTCCTACCGGCGCGGCGCGGCCGCGGGCCCGGCTGCCATCCTGCGCGCCAGCCACCAGGTCGACCTCTTCGACCTGTGGACCGAGAAGCCTTACGAGGCGGGCATTTGGATGGCCGAGCTCGATCCGAAGGTCGAGGCCTGGAACGACGAGGCGCGAAAGCTCGCCGACCGCTCGCGCAGCGATGCGGGGAACGCCGCCGACTTCGAACGCCTGGCAGCGATCCAGGAGCAGCTCAACCACTACGTCCACGACGCCACCGAGCGCACCCTGGCCGCCGGCAAGCTGCCCGGTCTCGTCGGCGGCGACCACTCCGTCCCCTTCGGCGCCATCCAGGCCTGCGCCGAGCGCTACCCCGGAATGGGCATCCTGCACGTCGACGCCCACGCGGACCTGCGCGAGGCCTACGAGGGCTTCACCTGGTCCCACGCCTCGATCCTCTACAACGTGACCGAGCGCATCGAGGGGCTCGGGCCCATCGTCCAGGCCGGCATTCGCGACCTGTGCGAAGCCGAGCACGAGATCATCCGCACGAGCGACCGCATCCACACGCTCTTCGATCGCGACTGGGCTCTGACCAAGGCCCACGGGATGAGCCTCTCGAAGCTCGTGCAGCGTGCGATCGGCGTGTTGCCCGACGAGGTCTACGTGACCTTCGACGTGGACGGACTCGAGCCCAATCTCTGCCCCAACACGGGCACGCCGGTACCGGGCGGCTTCAGCTGGCACGAAGCCATGCTCTGGCTGGACGAATTGGTCGAGTCCGGCCGACGCATCGTCGGCTTCGACCTGAACGAGGTCGCCCCCGACCCGTCCGGCCGCGAAGGCATCGATGAGATCGTGGGAGCGCGGCTGTTGTATCGCCTGATCGGCTACGCCCTGGCGTCCAGCCCAACATCCTGATGACTTCCTAGCTTCATGCGCGCCACTCTCCTGCTTGCGGCCTTTCTAGTCACCGCCTTGTTCGTGGTCGGCTGGACGCTCTCCCAGGGCGAGCCGGCTCGCAAGGAAATGCCTGCAGGTGGTCCGGTCGAGGAGCGAGAGGAAGCACCTCCGACGACAGCGCTGGCGGTGCATGCTGAGCGTTCGCTCGAGGACCCCTGCGGCAGCCTGAGAGCGGAGCTCGAGGAAGAACGCCGAGCCCGACAGGAGCTGGAGGCCGAGATGTCGTCACTCCGAGAGACGTTGCGCCAAGCCACCGTCGAGGTTCAGAGGCTTCGCTTTCCGGAGGACACTCCGTACGGAGCCTTCTTGGCCAGCCCCGAGTACCAGCAGCTTCTCGAGAGCATCCGGAGCGGCTCCTACCTCTACGAAGAGTTCCTCAACGGGCTTCGTGAGGATCTAGAACGATCCAAGAACCTGCTCGCCGAAAAGCCCTCGGCCGTGAGAGAGCTGAGGGTGATAGGGAATACCGAACGCCTCGAGCGCTTGGCGGATCCCGACAAGGCTGCGGCGCACCTGCTCGGCAGGTTCAAGAGCGTCCTCGAGAACTGTCCCGTCGTTCTCCAACCCGGTGAAGCGACCTGGATCGTGGAGAACATGTTCCTCGGAACGGGAGGCAAGGAGGAACTCGTCTACCTCCTGGGTCCATCTCGTTTGGCTGCCGAGATCCCCGTGGACAAGCTCCTTGAAGAGTACCTGGGCGAGGAAGGGTACGGGCCCAAGATCCAAGCTGCACTCCCACCAGCGAAGCGAGCTGAACTGGCCGATAGGCTCGCGTTCCTCGCAGAGGCAGCCAGACATCAGCCAGAGGATCTCGAGCGACTGCGAAGCGGGTTTCCCAGCTGCTTCATCAAGTAGTTGTCTTACCGGCTCGCGTACAGCCACCCGACGTAGGCCAGGTAGGCGACCAGGAGCAGCGCTCCCTTCAAGCGGCCCTGGCGTGCACCCGGAGCGAAGGGCAACAGGGCCGCGGCCAGGCTGAAGGCGAGCACGACCCAGAGGTCCTCGCCTAGAGCGCTCGCGAAGGCGTTGTGCAGCTCGTCGGCACCGTCGGGGGGAAAGACAGCGGGGTCCAGGGGCTGCAAGAGGCCGACGATTCCGATCACGGCCAGGAGGTTGAACACGTTGCTGCCGACCACGTTGCCCAGGCTGATGTCACTCTCACCCTTGAGGGCGCCCCCGAGGCCGGCCGCCAGCTCCGGCAGCGACGTACCGATCGAAACGACCGTCAGCCCCACCACGCTGGCGGGCACGCCCAGCCGGAGGGCGCCGCCCTCGGCCCCCATCACGACCAGCTTCGCTCCGGCCGAGACACCGACGATGCCCACGAGGATGTAGAGCCAGGGGTAGGGCTTGATCTCGAGGGTCGCTCCCTCGAGGGGCGAGACGTCCTGGCGCGCCGTCGCGAACAGGTGTCCGTTGTAGATCACGAAGGCCATCAGCAGGAAGGCGGCCTCGATGCGCAGGATCGCTCCGTCGTGGGCGATCCACCACAGAATGGCGAGGGAGAGGAAGAGCCACAGCAGCTCGCGCGAGGCCAGGCGCTTCTCGAGCACCTGCGGGAGCACGAGGGCGCAGGCGCCGAGGACCAGGCCGATGTTGGCGATGTTGCTGCCGAGCACGTTGCCGAGGCTGATGTCGGCCTTGCCTTCCCAGGCGGCCAGTCCCGAGACCACGATCTCGGGGGCCGACGTCCCGAAGGCGACCACGGTCAAGCCGACCACGAGCACGCTGACCCCCAGGCGACGGGCGACCTGGGAGCTACCGCCCACCAGCCAGTCGGCCCCCTTGGCCAGGAGGACGAAACCGCAGGCCAAATACATCGCGATCCAGAACCAGGACGTTTCGCTGGGCATGCGGGGATCCTAGTAGAATCGAGGCCATGACCCGCGCCCCTCGCATCGGAATCCATCCCGAACTCGTGACCGGCGAGAAGCCCAAGCTCTCCCTTGGGAACCGCTACGTCGAGGCGATCCGCCGGGCCGGCGGACTGCCGTTCGTGCTCCCGCCGCTCTTCACCACGAACGGCGCGCACGACGCGGACTGGCTGGACGAGGTGCTGGACGACGTCGACGGTCTGGTCCTCTCGGGGGGAGACGACTTCGACACG
>JAUIEE010000188.1 GCA_030428965.1 bacterium
GACCCCTTCGCCCCGCACCAGGGCCTGCTTGACCTCTCGAGAGAGGGGCAGTTGAGAGACGACCGACTGCATCGGCGCGTTCATGAGCAGGTCGAGGGTGGAGAAGAGGCCCACGGTGAAGGCCGAGCCGCCCTTCAGGCCGAGCTTCAAACCCATGCACTCGCACATCTTGGCCCGCAGCATCGAGGTGACCACGAGCTCGTGGGGCGTGTCGCGCACATCGGACAGGAGAAACAGCGAGGCCAGGTTCTTGACGGTTCCGACGCCCAGGTAGACGACGGTCTCGCGGATGGAGTCGATCCGCCGGGCCAGACCGTAGATGACCGAGTTGATGTGACGCAGCAGCTTGTAGCTGAGCGTGACGTCCTGGCTGACGATCTCCTGGACGCGATCGAGGTCGCAGTCGGGATCCTGGAGCTCGGCCAACAGTCGCAGGAGGTTGAGCCTGGAGGGAGGAATGCTCGCTCCCTGAACGACGTTCGGGCGGGCGAGGAAGTAGCCCTGGAAGTAGTCGAAACCCAGATCCAGGCACACCTCGAACTGCTGGCGGGTCTCGATCTTCTCGGCCAGCAGCTGACAGCCGTAGGGCCTGAGCTCCTCGACCCGCTCGGCGATGGCGTCGGGACCGATCGTCAAGATGTCGAGCTTGACGATGTCCGCCGTCTCCAGCAGCCGACGGTTCTCCTTGGAGTAGAGGAAGTCGTCCAGGGCGATGCGGAAGCCCTCCCGGCGCAACTTGCGCAGCCCGGCCACGACCTCGGCATCCGCCGGAACGTCCTCGAGGACCTCCAGGACCACGTGCTCGTGGGGCACGGGCAGCGGGTACTCCCCCACGATGAATCCGCGCGTCAGGTTGACGAAGGCCAGGTGGTCACCGACCACCCGCTCCAGCCCCAGCTCGGTGAAGGTGTTCAGGAGCACCCGGGACGTGGCCCGGTCGCCTTCGCTGAAGTCGGCGTAATCGACGTAGGCCCCCCGGTAGAGGAGCTCGTAGGCGAACAGATCCAGCTCGCGGCTGTAGATCGGCTGGCGGCCGACGAAGAGATCTTGCATGGCTGAGGGGCTCGGCCCAGCTTCTAGGTCGGCCGATGCGCCCATCCCGCTGTAGGGCCGTGGCAAAACCCCGGGGGCTCCTCGCCCCGGGACGCCTCGGCTCGGGTCGAAACCCCGCCAGGGGAGCCCCCAGCGCCGGATTCGGCTCTCAGGAGATCAGCAGGGGGATCTCCTGGTAGGCAGGAAAGCGACCCAGAGCGAGCTTGGAGAAGACCTTCTTGCCCTCGACGGTGACCTCGAAGGCCCCACCTCCCGAGCGCACCAGCTCGATCTCGACCTCACCGAAGGCCTTTTGGAGCTCGGCGGCCAGACCGGCCGCCTGGGGCTCGTAGTTTCATTGCACGCAGTATTCGATCTTGACGTTCATGGGGGCAGGGTAGGACGAAGGGAAGACCGCTCCAAGGGCCCAGCCCGGGCCCCAAGGACATTCGTTTTGCAGGTCCCGTGCCAGAGGGTGGGTCGAACCTCCCCCCCGGACTGGTCTATAATCCCGCGCCTCTCGGCCCGGGCTGCCATTTCCCCCGGGGACGCCCCAAATGTTTCTTCCCTGGGAGCGTAGGCAGCATTCCCAATCACCCGCATTCGCACGACATGCGTGCCTCCGGACTCGAGCCCCGCGTGCCCCCAAGACAATGAAACACAAACGTTACACCTCCCTGCTTCTCCTCGCTCCCGCCTTGCTGGCCTTCACGCCGCGCAGCGCCGAGGTCTCCTACGGGCCGGCCGCCGGCACAACGCTCACCAAGACGTTCGAGACCAGCACCCAGATGACCCTGGACGACATGACCATGGTCATGAACGGGCAGGAGATGGACGCCAGTCAGCTGGGCATGGAGATGAGCTCCGATACGACCACGACCATCACGGTCACCGATTCCTACGAGGCCATGGCCGACGGTCAGGTCACGAAGCTCGTGCGCAGCTTCGACGAACTGTCCATGACGAACTCGGTCCAGGTGTCGAACACGATGATGCCCGACACGGATACGGACCTGGACGGCTCCAGCGACCTTGAGGGTCTCGAGGTCGTCTTCACCTGGAACGAAGAGTCCGGTGAGTACGAGGTGGCCTTCTCCGAAGACTCCGGTGGCGACGAAGAGCTGCTGGACGGGCTCGAGCAAGACATGGATCTTTCCGGGCTGCTCCCGTCCGAGGAAGTCTCGGAGGGCTCGACCTGGGAAGTCGATCCCCAGGCCATTCGCGCTCTCCTGGCCCCGGGCGGGTCGCTGAAGCTGGAAGTCGAGGTCGAGGAGAGCCCGATGGGCATGGGCCCACAGCCCTCCCCGGATCAGTACATCGGTGACCTCGAGGGTGACGTGACCGCCGGCTTCTCCGGGATCCAGGAGAAAGACGGCGTCCAGGTTGCGGTGATCGACCTCGAGATCAACGTGGTGACCGCCAACGACCTGACCGACGTCATGAGCGAGATGATGGAGAACGCTCCGGCGCCCGGTGGCATGGAGATGGAGATGGACGTCGAGGCCTTCGACATGGAGTTCACGCTGGAGGCCGAGGGCCAGCTCTACTGGAACCTCGCCACAGGTACGGTCCACTCGCTGGAGATCAGCGGCGACGCCGTCACGACGATGGACACGTCCATGAACATGAGCGTCAGTGGCCAGGAGCTGTCCATGGAGCAGACCCTGTCCATGTCGGGCACGACCACCCTCACCGTCAGCACCTCCAACGACGACGAAGGCTGAGCCTTGCACGAGGGCACGGGCAGCGGGCCGCCCCCCCCCAGGGAGGCGTCCCGCTGCACCTCGGCTCCCCCCCTTCGTCGAGCTTCGCGCCCCCTGGCCCCCGGGAGAGCGTTTTCGGCCACGTTCGGGAACACAAGCACCTCGGCTTCGTAACCCACTCGGGCCATCCTGCGGCTCTCCCTGCTTCCTGCCTGCGGCCCCCCTGCCCCAGGTGGGGCCCACAACGAGGTTCACGGACCTCCCCTGAAGATTTCGGATCATGACCCTGAAGCGAACCCTGGCCCTTCTGACCACCCCCCCCCTCCTGATGGCGTTGACCGCCCCGGGGGAGTCCCCCACCTTCCAGCCGGTCGAGGGGGAAGAGGTCTCGAAACGATTCACGTTCCTGACCAGCCTCGGCCTCGATGACTACAGCCTGTTCGTCAATGGCCAGGACCTCGGCGGCGTGATGGGCGCGGTCGACTTCGGGCTGGAGTTCCAGCAGAACGTCGGCGTCACCGACGTGTACGAGAAGGTCGGGGCGGGCATGCCCATCAAGCTCGTGCGCACCTTCGACTCCCTCGGCGGCGAAGTGGTCGTGAGCGTGGCGGCCGGTCCCGGCAACGATGACCAGGACGTCTCCCTGGAGAGTGCCCTGGAGGGGGAGACGGTCATCTTCGAGTGGAACGAGGAGACAGGTGAGTACGACATCTCCTTCGAGGACGATGGCGACGAGAGCCTGCTCGCAGGGCTGACCGAAGACATGGACCTGCGCGCCCTCTTGCCTTCGACCGAGGTGTCGATCGGAGACTCGTGGCGTGTGGAGCTCTCGGACCTCGAGAACGTGGCAGCCCCCGGGGGCGAGCTCGGTTTCGGGGCGGACGACGTGGACACGTCCGATGCCGAGATGTGGGAGGAACTGTTCGGGGAGGAGTTCAAGGACAAGTTCAACGATCTCCTGGACGGGCGCTGCGAGTGCACCTACCAGGGCATCATCGAGCAGGACGGAGCCCGGTTGGCGGAGATCGCGATCGAGGTCGAGATCAGCGTCTCGGCCGACCTCTCCGAGCTGATCATGCAGGTCATCGACGCGGCTGCCGCGGAGTTCGGGGGCGAGCTCGACGCGGACATCGAGGCGGCCGATCTGAACCTCGACTTCGAGGGGACCGGCACCCTGCTCTGGGACCTGGGGGCAGGTCACGCCTACGGCTTCGACCTGAACGGCGGGATGGACTTCGCGCTCGACCTGTCCGTGGTGGTCGAGGAAGAAGAGACGATCTCGGCCGAGGTCTCGGTGGAGATGTCGGGCCAGTACGAGTACACGCTCGAAACCGGGAATTGAGGTACGCCGGCGCCAGGGAGTTTCCTGCCTACGCCTTCCTGCCCGGCCGGGACCCTCACCCCGTACGCGACCCTCGAGGGCACTCCCACGGCCTGCCTGAAGCAGAGGCGCTCTACCTTCCGGCCGAGGCCTGGGCCTCCAACGAAGCCTGGGAGGGACTCTGGCACAAGGCGAAGCACGATCCGGATCAAAAGGACCACCTCCAGGGCCTGATCCAGTGCGCCGCCGGATGCCTGAAGATCCCCATGGGGCAGCCGCGGGGGCTCTCCAGGCTGGTGGCCCTGGGCTCGGAGAAGCTGTCCCGGGTGGCCCACAGCCACGCTGGCCTTTACATGGGCATCCACCTGTTCGAGTTCGTGCAGGAGATCCGGGCCTTTGCCTGCGCGGACCCCGGCCCCACCAGCATCGACGGGCGACCCCGCATCGAGCTCGAGGGGCTGGAGGGGGCCTGACTCGGGCTTGACCCCTCCCCCCCAGGAGCTATCCTCTCCGGGCCTTTTCCCGGGTTGCCCCGGGACTCCCCGTAAGCCCGGGCTGACCCCCCAGCCCCAGAGCAGGACCCTTCGATGAGTCGCGTTTGCCAGGTCACCCGCAAAGGAACCCGCGCCGGAAACACCATCGCGCGCAAGGGACTCTCCAAGCAGTCCGGTGGCGTGGGTCTGAACACGACCGGGGTCACCAAGCGCAAGTTCAAGGTCAACACCCAGACCAAGCGCATCTGGGTGCCCGAGCTCAAGACCCACGTACGGGTCAAGCTCTCGGCCCGCGCCCTGAAGACGATCTCGAAGAACGGCCCCTACTCCGTTCTTCTCAAGGCCGGCCTGATCAAGCCCGTCAAGAAGCAGGCCTGACCCTTCGGCCGGGCCTGGTCTCGGCTCTCGGAACAAGGGACGCCCTGACCCGCGGTCCGCGCACGCCCGACCCGGCCCCCACCCGGCAGGCATGGCCGCCCCGTCCCTCATCGTCTTCAACCCGGTCTCGGGCTCCGGTCGCGGTCGTCGCACCGCGGAGCGACTGCAATCCTCCCTCGAGAGCCGCGGCCTGGAGGCTCGGCTGCTGGAGACCTCTCTGGAGACCGACGTCTTCGCCGACGTGCGCCCCGAGGAGTTCGCGAGCATCGTCATCGTCGGTGGGGACGGCAGCTTCCATGAAGCGATCAACCGGCTGCCCCTGAGCTCGACGCCCTTGGCCTTCTGCGGCACGGGGACCGTCAACGTCCTGAGCCGCGAGGAGGGCCTTCCGACCTGCCCCGAAGCCCTGGCCGACGTCCTGCAAGGAGGCCGAGCGGTGGAGATCCCCCACCTGGAGGTCAACGGTCGCCGCGGCCTCCTGTTCGCCGAAGCCGGTTTTCTCGGCACGATCGTGGCCCGGGTCAACCGCTGGCGCAGACGCTCGGGCAAGCACGGCAAGCTCGAGTTCGTGCTCCAGGCGGCCAGGGTGCTTCCGTTCAGCTGGGGACGCCCCCTTCGCGCCCGGATCCGGACCCGGGACGGGACGCTGGAGCGCAACTACTCCAACGTTCTGCTCACCCGCGCCCGAAACTACGCCGGGAACATGCCCATGCCGATCGACGCCATCGGCCCGCCCCTGCGGCAGGGCACCTTCCAGCTCGTGGGCCTGCGCAGCCGTACGCCCCTGGGCCACGGTTTCACCCTGGCCCTGGCGTCCCTGGGCCTCCTGCCCAGGCTGCGGGGCATGCTCACCCGACTGGGGATGATCGACACCATGGAAGCGGTCGAGGTCACGGTCGAGGGTCCGGCCGCCGACTGCGCCCACGTCGACGCCGAGTCGGAGTTCGAGGAGGGCCCGCTGAGCCTGCCCCTGCACGTGGGGCCGAGCCCAGGTGCCTCCCGGCTCCTGGTCCCCGAAGAGCGGGACGCACGGCGCTAGAGCTGAGTCCAGCCGGGGTCCCGGACCTCGTCCGCGGTGGGGTTGCGCACCCGTCCGATCATGGCCGGATCGCTGGCGCCGATGCGCTCGTAGTTCTTCTGGGCCTGACGCAGGGAAACCCGGTTCGCCCCGCCGCCGTAGTCGGGGTTCTCCATCTGGGCCGGATCGAACTCCCAGAAGCAGATCTCGCAGATCTCGAAGGTCCCCGGCAACGCCTCGGGTCGGGTTCGATACCCGCAGCAGGGGCAGGTCGTCACAGGCCGCTCGTCCACGCCAGAAGGTTAGGAACGAACGAGCCGGGCTGCGAGGGCCTGGAGGATGGGAAACTGGAACTCGAAGGAGAACGCCTCCTCGGGCGGCGTGTGCAAGAAGATCCCCGGTATCCCCCGGGCCTGGGACTCGGCCAGCACGCGGTGGTGGATGCGCTCGCACAGGTAGCCTCCCGCATCCCCGGACTCCTGGGCACGAGCTCCCGCGGCCCGCATGGCCTCGAGCAGAGGCTCGAGGTCCAGATCGTTCTCCAGGTCCCGGGGTACCCGGTAGCGAGCCCCCCGGGCCACGCCCCCGTCGTTGTCCGTCCGTTGACCATCGGTGCCGACCCGAGCCCGTCGCTCGATCCTGAAGTCCGGCTCCTTCTGGACCCCCAGGGACAGGAGAGCCCGGGGCGGTCGCGGCCCCCGGGCCAGGACCTCGTCCCAGGCATCCGGAGCCCGTTCGAAGCTGACGGGCAACACCCCGGCGTGGACCTGGAGCCCCTCCGGCGGGCGTCGTTCCAGCTCCAGGGCCAGGCGGGCGGTGGGATTGTCGACCACGTCCTCGAAAGGCCCGAACCCGGTCACGATCAAGAGCGGCGGTTCCATGGCCTCCATCCTAGAATGCGGGTCCTGGGAGCGAAGCGGGAATGCCGGCGCGCTCGGACCGTAGGGGCCAACAATCGCGGAGATCCAGCCATGACTGCTACCCAAGCCCGCCTGCTGCCCGTACTTCCCGCCCTCGTCCTGCTCGGCGCTGCCCTAGGGTCGAGCTGCGTGATCCGCGTCAGCGACGAGGGCATCTCCTGGTTCGGATCCGGCAGCAACAAGGTCACGGTCGACGGGGTCCACCTGGGATCGAGCCACGAGGAAGTGCTCGAGATCGAATCCTGGGATGCGCGCGGACTCATGATCGAGAGCAGCCTGGGCGACCTGAAGATCGTGCCCACCGACGGCCCCAACCAGATCGTGGTCACGGTCTACGAGCGAACCGAGGGGGATGGTCGAGCCTTCTATCGGGACGGACGGCTCATGAGCGAGTCGGACAGCGGGGAGCCGACCGCCATCGGCGAGGTCACCGTCCTGGCCCGGGACGCTCTGCCCTCCCTCAGCCTCGGCACCGGCCTCGGTGACGTCGAGCTGAAGGGCCTGACCGTCCACGGCACGACGGACCTCTCCACGGGCAACGGAGACATCGAGCTCGAGAGCATCCGACTCGAAGGCCAGCTGACGGTGAGCACCGGACGGGGGGACGTCGAAGTGCGCGACGCGATCTGCGACGACATCCGCGCCTCCACCGGGCTCGGCGACGTCAAGGTGCGCGCCGTCGCGGCCCAGGAAGCGAGCTTCTCCTCGGGATTCGGCGACGTCAAAGTGGCCCGTTGCGACTTCGAGTACCTGGTCGCCGACACGGGCTTCGGGGACGTGCGCTGCTCGGAGACCACCTACCGCGAGGGAAGCCTGGACACAGGTCTGGGCAAGATCCGGCGCTAGAGGCGCTCCCGACGGCCAGCGCGCTGGCCCCCTACGGCATCGGGCCCTAGACTGTTGCGCCCTCCCCCAAAGGGAGCAGCACTCCTATGCCGACCAAAGACAAGGTTCTCATTGCCAATGGCCAGGGTTTCTGGGGCGACTCGATACTGGGCCCGGTGCGCCTGGTCAACGAGGGGCCCCTGGACTACCTCACGCTCGACTATCTGGCCGAGGTGACCCTGAGCATCATGCAGAAGCTGCGCTCGCGGAACCCGAGCGCGGGCTACGCTACCGATTTCGTGCGGCTGGTCGATCGCATCCTGCCGCAGCTGATCGAGAAGGACGTCAAGGTCATCTGCAACGCGGGCGGGGTGAACCCTCACGCGTGCAAGGACGCCCTGCTCGAGGTGATCGCTAGGCACGGCGTCACGGGCTTCAAGATCGCCGTCGTGGAAGGCGACGACATCCTGGCCGACCTGGACGGGCTGATGGCCAAGGGAGAGACCTTCGCGAACATGGATACGGGCGAGGCCCTGTCCACGATCCGGGACCAGGTGACGAGCGCCAACGTGTACCTCGGCTCCTTCCCCATCGCCGAGGCCCTCGCCCACGGAGCGCAGATCGTCCTGACCGGCAGGGGGACCGACCCAGGCCTCGTGGTCGGGCCGCTCATTCATGAGTTCGGCTGGGGCCCCACGGACTTTTCGCTGCTGGCCAGCGGCACGATCGCCGGACACATCGTCGAGTGCGGAGCCCAGTGCACGGGCGGCAACTACACGGATTGGCGCGCGGTGCCGGACCTGGCACGGGTCGGCTACCCGGTGATCGAAGCTTCCCACGACGGGACCTTCGTGGTGACCAAGCACGAGGGCACCGGAGGGCTCGTGACCGAGGACAGCGTCCGCCACCAGCTCGTCTACGAGATGGGAGATCCGAACAACTACATCACGCCCGACTGCACGGCGGACTTCACGAGCTTCAAGCTCGAGCAGGAGGGCCGGGACCGCGTGCGCGTCAGCCACGTCAAGGGCAGCCCCCCCACCGACACCTACAAGGTCTCGATCAGCTACAAGAACGGCTGGAAGTCCACGGGCCAGCTCACGATCTCAGGCCCCGATGCCCTGGAGAAGGCCAAGCTCTCGGCCCGGATCGTGTGGGACCGTTTGGCCATGGACGGCTTCGAGTACGCGCCGGAGGAGCGCCTCGAGGAGTACGTCGGAGCCAACGTCTGCCACGCCGGCATCGACGTACCCCACGCCGACGAGCCCAGCGAGGTCGTGCTGCGCATGGGGGTCAAGGGGCCGGATCGGGCCAAGGTCGAGCGCTTCGGAATGGAGCTCGTGCCCCTCGTGACGAGCGGCCCCCCCGGCGTGACCGGCTTCGCCGGCGGACGCCCCAAGGCGACCGAGATCATCGGCTTCTGGCCCGCCCTCGTGAACAAGGACCTCATCTCCACCCGCGTCAGCGTCTTCTCCAGCTAGCACCCCGTTGAAGAAGTCCTTCGGCGCCATGACGACGTCCCCCCCTTCGGTGCGGCACCTGAAAGCCTCACCGAACTCACGGATTCGCCTGCGTTTCCAGGCACGACCCCGAAGCGGATGTCGCCGCCCTGGCATCCGAGGCACTTCTCCAACGGGCTGCTAGATCCCATGGCACGAGTTCCCCTGTCGAGAATCGCGATGGCCCGCTCCGGCGACAAGGGCGAGGGCTCCAACGTCGGCGTCATGGCCCGTTCCGAACCGGCCTACGCCTTCCTCAAGGAACACCTGACGTCGGCTGCGGTGCGCCACTTCCTCGGAACCATCAACGCCGGCGACGTCGTGCGCTTCGAGGCGGACAACATGCGCGTCTTGAACTTCCTGCTCGCCGACAGCCTGGGCGGCGGTGGTTCCGCATCGATCCGCACCGACGCCCAGGGCAAGACGCACGGCCTGGCCCTCCTGCGCA
>JAUIEE010000189.1 GCA_030428965.1 bacterium
TTGGCGCCGTCCAGGTCCGGATCCCCTCACGCATTCTCACAAAAAGGGATGGCAGCGCTGCGGCGACCCGACCGTTTGGGCAGCGGGGCTTGGGCAGGAAGAAAACGAGCTCCGGCCTTGCGCTGCCGCCGGGCGGGCAAGGGCAGACAGGGCACGGACTTCCGTGCTCCAAAGGACAATGGGAGCCCAAGCCGAGGTCGGCCCAGGCCCCTGCGGATCGGCTAGATCACTTGGAGGTGAGGGTGCCCAGAGCCTCCCTGAGCTCGCTCAGCTCGAGTCGCAGCTGCGCCATTTCCTTGGCCTGGGAAGCGATTCTTGCATCGCTCTCGGCCCGCAGCTCGGCCAGCTCGCGGTCCCTTTCAGCCAGCTTCTGGTTCAGCCCCTGAATGGCCGCAAGAGCCACGCCGTCGGGGTCGATCGTGTCGATCGTCTTGTCCCCGAGTCCAAGTCCGAAGGCGGCGTAGAAGTCCTGGGCCATGGGGCCCATGTGGCGGATGCCGTCGTCCTGCTCCTTGTAGTTCCAGGTGGACACGGGGATTCCGGCCAGGCGGTTCAGGATCTCCTGGGGATCGACGGGCGTGATGTTCTCCTTGGCGTCGCGGTCGCTGACCGAGGTCCACGAACCGCCGCCCGCGGCCAGCAACACGCCCGTGGTCGCCGCCGAGTTGGAGAAGATGCGGGTGCCCCCGCTCGCGTAGACGTTGAACTGGTCGGCTGTCGAAGAAGTCTTGTCCACGTTGTTGCTGTCGCCCCAGACGAAGGCGCCGTCTTGGTTCGCCTTGGACCGTCGTCCTCCGGCGAAGCTGAAGGATCCGAGTGCCGTGTTCAGCTGGCCGCCGGGCACGGCGCTGTAGTCTCCGTCGGCCCTGTTGTACGCGCCTCCGCCAACCGTGGCATAACTGTAGGCTCGGTTCGTCAGGCCACCGCCAATGGCTGCAAAACTACCCACAGCGTCGTTGGAGTAACCCCCTCCAACCGCGGCGGCCAGCCCGCCGGTGTTGCTTACGCCTCCGCTAATCGTGGCAAAGTCCGAGGTGCTGTGCTCTCGGCCTCCGCCAATGGTCGAATAGCTCCCGGAGGCGACGTTGCTTGCGCCTGAAACAACTGTTGCAAAGCCCGAGGCGCTGTTGTAGCGGCCTCCGCTAACTGTGGCAAAGTCCCCCGGAGCGCTGTTTTCTTGGCCTCCGCCGACGGTGGCGCGGCTGCCAAGAGACGCGTTGCCGTAACCGCCGCCGACCGTGGCGTAGCTTCCGGATGCGGAGTTGTTTCCTCCTCCGGCTACGACCGACGGAGCCGCGAAAGCGTTGTTGTTTCCGGGGTAGGGGAACAGGAGTCCGGAGGTTGCCGTTGAAGACGCCTGCAGGCAGCCGGGTCCGGCCTGGTCGTTGAGGCTGTCCGCGCAAGCAAGGGGGCCGATAGCGCTTTGAGTCCCGGCGCTGGCGGCGTTCGTGCTCTGGGGGGCGGGAGAGGCGATCAGGATGGCAGGGAGAACGAGAACGGCAGACCAGGTGCCGACGGTATGCAGGTCGAGTTGCATGGGGAGCCTCGGATGGATCGTGAAGAGCCGGCCCCGAATCGGGCCTGACCAGAATCTCGTAGTTGGTGAATTAGAAGGGGCAGAGCCATCTGGCTCTTTGGGCCATTTCCGAGAACGGCGCTCGAGCATAGGGGATTCTGTGTTGCTGCTCAGTTGAAACCCGGAGAGCGGCCACGTGGACGAGGTTCCCGGTTCACCGATCTAGCCGACGGCTAGTGGCCGGCCGGACCCATAGCTGGCCATCGGCCGAGTATGCGAACCCTACGCGCTGCGAGACGGTCCGAAGATCCCGGAGGTGGAGCGTGACTTCGCATAGGGGGCGCGGCCTTCTTCGTGTAGAGCCGGTTCTCTGGCCTGGCAGCACCCTACAACCGGATCGGCCGCAACTCGGCGCCGCCGGCCTGCTCGACGGTCACGATGTGCTGGGGAGGCACCTTGCGCCAGCTCGGCTCGCCGCTCAGGGGCTCCGAGCTGATCACGGTCGAGGGGCCCCGCGCGTCCGGCTCCAGCATGTGGCATTCGCCCGCGCTGCTCACGTAGCGCTGTCCGGCGTTCAGGTACAGGGACTCCCCGTCGTAGTCGGGCGCGGTCGTGTAGCGCGAGACGGCGGCCAGCTCGCCGTTGGAGACGGCCAGGTTCATGTCGCACCTCTCGCCGCCCACGGACCGGGAACGCTCGATCGCTTCGCCCATGGTCTCCTCCAGGACGTCGGCCAGGGTGGCCGCGTCGATCGGTCCGGAGCGTTGCTCGAGTCGATCCAGGAAGGAAGCAAAAAGGTGCTCGGAGTCCGTGCGACCCTCGATGCCCTCGAAGGCCTGGGGGCTGAGCTCGTGCAGCCAGCGCTGGCGCGTGGCGGGGAAGCGGTCCAGGTTGCCGTTGTGCATGAAGGCCCAGCCCTGTCCCAGGAACGGATGGCAGTTGGCCTCGGCCGTCTGGCCCTGGGTCGCGGCCCGCACGTGGGCCAGGATGCAGCGGCTCTGCACGGCGGGAGCCAGGGTCATCAGGTTCTGGTTGCTCCAGGCCGGCGTCACCGAGCGAAAGCGAGCGGGCTGTCTGACCTGTGGAAACCAGACGACTCCGAAGCCGTCGCCGTTCAGCGGCTCGTGTCGCTCGCGGCTGTGGAGGCTCTGTCGGATCAGGGAGTGTTCCGGCTCGGTCAACAGCGCGGACAGGGACAGCTCGGGGCCCAGGTAGAGGACGAAGCGACACATAAGGTGGAGTGGAGGGTGAGGACGTGGGCTAGGAAGGTTCGCCCTTCTGCACCTCTTGATACAGGAAGGCCCGGGCGAAGGTCCAATCCCGCTCGGCCGTGGCGCGCGAGATCCCCAGCACCTCGGCGCACTGTTCGAGGGTCAGTCCGGTGAAGTAGCGCAGCTGAACGAGCTCGGCCTTGCGGGCGTCTCGGGAAGCGAGCTTCCCCAGGGCCTCGTCCAGGGCCAGGAGGTCGAGGGAATCGGGCTCCGCGACCAGGCCCGAATCCGACAGCTCCTCCCGCTCCCGATCGCCCCCGTGGCGCAGGCGGGCCTTCTTGCGCGCTCGATCCACCAGGATGCGGCGCATGGCCTGGGCCGCGGCCCCGAAGAAGTAGGCGCGACTCTTCCAGTCCTTGCGGTCCTCCTGGACCAGCTTGAGGTAGGCCTCGTGGACCAGGGCGGTGGGCTGGAGGGTCTGCCCCGGGGCTTCCGCGGCCAGGCGCTGGGTCGCCAGCCGGCGCAGCTCGTTGTAGACGGCTTGCAGCAGCTTCTCCGCCGCCTGGTCGCTGCCTTCGTGCAAGGCGTCCAGGATGCGGGTGACGTCGGCCGATGTCCCCTCGCTCTTGTCCCGGTTCGCCATGGCATCGCTCAGGTTCCGGCTTCGGTCCGACGAAAGGACGGGAACGGGAGCGCGCCAAAGGTATCCTGGGGCTCCCCCTTTCCAAGCCACGTTTCTCCGAGGGTTTCATGCTTTCCGACGCTCCGCAGCCGATCTATCGCAAGGACTACGTGCCGCTCTTCCACCGGGTCGACCGGATCGACCTGGACTTCGACCTGCAGGACGCGTTCACCCTCGTGCGGGCACGGATCGCGGTGGAGCGCACGGACGAGGCGCGGCGGGAGAGCGAGCCCTTCGTGCTGCACGGCGTGGACCTGGAGCTGGTCTCGATGCGGCTCGACGGCCAGGAGCTCGACGAAGCGGCCTACGGGATCGAGGGCGAGGAGCTCACGATCCACGAGGCCCCGGCGCGCTTCGTGCTCGAGACCGAGGTGCGCATCCGGCCCCACGAGAACACCGCGCTCCAGGGGCTCTACCAGTCCGGCTCGATGTTCTGTACCCAGTGCGAGCCCCACGGGTTCCGGCGCATCACCTACTTCCCCGACCGTCCCGACGTGATGGCCCGCTATCGGGTCAAGGTCTCGGCGGACAAGGAGCGCTACCCCGTCCTGCTCTCGAACGGAAACCGCGTCGCCACGGGCGAGCTCCCGGACGGTCGCCACTGGGCCGAGTGGGAGGACCCCTTCCCCAAGCCGAGTTATCTCTTCGCCCTCGTAGCCGGGGACCTGCGCTGTCATCCCGACCAGTTCGTGACGAGCTCGGGCCGCAAGGTCGCCCTCGAGATCTGGGTCGAGGAGCAGAACCTCGACCGCTGCGAGCACGCCATGCAGTCCCTCAAGCGCTCGATGGCCTGGGACGAGCAGCGCTTCGGGCTCGAGATGGACCTCGACCAGTACATGATCGTCGCCGTGAGCGACTTCAACATGGGGGCGATGGAGAACAAGGGGCTCAACATCTTCAACGCCAAGTACGTCCTGGCCAAACCGGAGACGGCCACCGACGACGACTACGAGGCGATCGAAGGGGTCATCGGCCACGAGTACTTCCACAACTGGACCGGCAACCGCGTCACCTGCCGCGACTGGTTCCAGCTGACCCTCAAGGAAGGTTTGACCGTCTTCCGCGACCAGGAGTTCTCGATGGACATGGGCTCGCGCTCGGTCTGTCGCATCTCCGACGTGCGCGACCTGCGCACGGTGCAGTTCCCCGAGGACGCCGGCCCCATGCGCCATCCGATTCGTCCCGATTCCTACATCGAGATGAACAACTTCTACACCTCGACGGTCTACAACAAGGGGGCCGAGGTCGTGCGCATGTACCAGACGCTGCTGGGCGTCGAGGGCTTCCGCAAGGGCATGGACCTCTACTTCGAGCGCCACGACGGCCAGGCCGTGACCTGCGAGGACTTCCGGGCCGCCATGGCCGACGCGAACGGCGTGGACCTGGACCTGTTCGAGCGCTGGTACGCCCAGTCGGGAACCCCACAGGTGCAGGCGTCGGGCGAGTACGACGCCGCTTCGAAGAGCTACAGCTTGACCCTGCGCCAGTCCTGCGCGAAGGGAACCGAGGGGGAGGAGCCGCAGCCCTTCTTCCTGCCCGTGGCCGTCGGACTGCTCGGAACCGATGGACGCGATCTTCCCTTGGAGCTGGAGGGATCCCTGCTCCGCGAAGGCGGCGTGCTGCGCTTCACCGAAGAGGAACAGACCTTCCGCTTCACGGACGTGCCGGAGCCTCCCGTGCCCTCGCTCTTCCGAGGCTTCTCGGCGCCGGTGCGCCTGGAAATGGAGCGCGGACTCGAGGAGCTGGCCTTCCTGACGGCCCACGACTCGGACCCCTTCAACCGCTGGGACGCGGGCCAGGAGCTCGCCAAGCGCGTCATCCTGGACGGCATCGCGACCCGCAAGGCCGGCGGAAAGCTGGAGCTCGATCCTCTCTTCCGCGAGGCCTTCGGCAAGGTGCTCGAGGACACGAGCCTCGACGGATCCATGCAGTCCCTGGCCCTGACGCTCCCCAACGAGCTCCTCCTGGGGCAGGAGATGACGCCGGTCGAGGTGGACGGCATCCACGAGGTGCGCGAGTTCCTGCGGCGCGAGCTGGGCTCGACCTTCCACGCCCGCTGGTCCGAGATCTACGAGGCCGGCCGTGAAGGTGTCGCCAAGGGCGACGGTCGTGCGGCGATCGACGCCCGGCGCATCAAGAACTGCGCCCTGGCCTACCTGACCCTGGCCGGCGATGGCGACGCCGCGGCCCGCGCCCACTCGCAGTTCACCGAAGCCTCGAACATGACCGATTCCCAGGCCGCGCTGCGCGCCCTGTGCGACCTCGAGTGCCCCGAGCGCGAAGCGGCCCTTGCGGCCTTCTTCGAGCGCTGGAAGGACGATCCCCTCGTGGTGGACAAGTGGTTCGCCGTCCAGGCCCTGTCGAGCTCGGCCAAGACGATCGAGCGTGTGCGCGAGCTGGCCCGGCACCCGAGCTTCACCCTCAAGAACCCCAACCGCGCCCGTTCCCTGATCGCGACCTTCGCCATGGCGAACCAGGTGCGCTTCCACGCGGCGGACGGCGCCGGCTACGCCTTCCTCGGCGACCAGGTCGTGGCCCTCGACCCGATCAACCCCCAGATCGCGGCGCGTCTGGTGACCCCGTTCCAGACCTGGCGCCGCTTCGACGAGTCCCGCGCGGGCCTGATGCGCGCCCAGCTCGAGCGCATCCTGGCGCTGTCCGACCTTTCTTCCGACGTGCGCGAGATCGCTTCGAAGAGCCTGGAAGCCTAGACCCCCCGGAGACGACGCCCATGTCCTTGCGCACGATCCTGATCCTCTTTCTTTGTCTGGGCTGCAGGGTGACGGGGACCGAGTCCCCTCGTGCCGAGAGCGTCCGCCCGGGCATCAACGACAACTTCCTCAGCCCCGAGCTGGACGTCGAGAGCTACGCCGGCAGGTTCGAGGGCGAGTCGCGCGAGATCTTCGTCCAGCGCGAGGGGATCCTTGCCATGCTGGGGTTGAGCGAGGGCCAGGACGTGGCCGACATCGGCGCCGGTACCGGGCTCTTCACGGGACCTTTCTCCAAAGCGGTGGGTCCCTCGGGAACGGTCTACGCCGTCGACATCTCCCCCGGCTTCCTGGAGCACCTGCGCGAGCGCGGGGAGAAGGAGGGTTGGACGAACGTCGAGCTGGTCCTGTGCTCCGAGGACTCGGCCGACCTGCCCAAGAACAGCGTCGACCTGGCCTTCGTGTGCGACACCTACCACCACTTCGAGTATCCCCAGGCCACCCTCGCCAGCCTGCGCCACGCCCTGCGCCCCGGCGGCCGCCTGGTCGTGATCGACTTCGAGCGCATCCCCGGCGTCACGCGCGAGTTCCTGCTAGGGCACGTCCGAGCGGGCAAGCAGGTCTTCCGGGACGAGATCCTCGTGGCCGGCTTCGAGGGGCCCAAGGAGGTCGACCTCGAAGGGCTGGTCGAGAACTATGTGCTGATCTTCCGCAATCCCTGATTCTCCACCAAGATGAGGTCGGTCGGGGCCGTTGGCTCGCTACCGGCCCTGAGGGAGGGAAGGGGAGGATCGATCCGCTGGCTCTGGGGCTGTTTCTCGTCCGCGGCGTCCAGACCACCGGTCAAGGACGCTCCGACTCGGTATCGAGCCTGGCCTTGAGCGCCTCCAGCTCCTCGCGCAGCCTGGCGTTCTCGGCCTTCGATTCGAGCACGAGCTCGTGCAGGCCCTGGATGGCGGCCAGGGCGACGCCGTCGGGGTCGATCGTGTCGATGGAGCGATCGCCCAGGCCCAGGCCGAAGGCGGCGTAGAAGTCCTGGGCCATGGGGCCCATGTGGCGGATGGCGTCGTTCTGGTCCTTGTAGTTCCAGGTCGAGACGGGAATCCGGGTCACGCGCTCGAGCACGTCCTGGGGATCGACGGGAACGATGTGCTCCTTGGCGTTGCGATCGCTCACCGAGCTCCAGGAGCCGGCGCCGGGGGCCAGGAGGACTCCGGTGGAGGCGGCGGAGTTCGAGAAGATGCGCGTGCCGCCGCTGGCGTAGACGTTGAACTGGTTGTCGCTGGAGGAGGGCTTGTCCGTCGCCACGCGGTCGCCCCAGACGAAGGCACCGGCGTGGAGCGCCTGGGCTCGTGTCCCGGCCGCGAAACTCCCACGACCGCCCGCGAGGTTCTCCACTCCGCCTGGCACCGCGGCCTCGGTCCCGGCCCGGTTGCCGTAGCCGCCGCCGACCGTCGAGCTGTAGCCCTGGGCGTGGTTGCCGCTGCCGCCGCCGACCGTCGAGCCGTAGTCGGTGGTCGTGTTGCCGTAGCCGCCCGCGATGGTGCCTCCCTGGATGGCGACGTTGCCCGCACCGCCACCGACCGCGGAGAGCTGACCGTAGGCCTTGTTCTGACTCCCACCGGCCACCGTGGCTCCGGCGTAGCCCGCGAAGTTCTTGCGCCCTCCGCCCACGGTCGTGTAGGCGCCGAGCGCGCGGTTGCCCGAGCCTCCCGAGATCGATGCACGATCCCCCGTAGCCTGGTTCTCGAAGCCTCCGCCCACGAAGGCGTCGAGGCCGGTGGCGACGTTGCTTCGTCCTCCGTCGTGCGGCGGTGGAAAGAGCAGACCCGGGGCCGGCTTGGACGCGGCCTGGAGGCAGCCTCCCGTGGCCTGGTCGCGAATCGAGTCCGCGCACAGGGGTCGCTCCCCGGGGAGCAGGGTCGTGGGGCCGCTCGGGGCTTGCGGCAACGAGGGGCTCGGGTAGCTGAACAAGAGGCAGGCGCTGAGGCCTGCGCAGGCCAAGGCGATCGGGTTGCGCATGTTGTGGCTCGAGGAAGTGGGCGGAGGGAAGTTCCACCCCCGGACCGCATCCTACCCGGACCTGCGCCTGGGTAGGTGAACAACCCCCGCAGGTACGGAAGGAGGGCGCGCCAGCCCCTCGCCGGCGCGCCCTCCTCGGATGGCCCTCGAGCCTAGTTGGCCGCTTCGCTCACCAGGTCGAGCAGGAAGGCGTACTCGAAGGCGGTCTCCTCGTAGGCCTTGTAGCGGCCGGACGCACCGCCGTGGCCGGCTTCCATGTTCGTCTTGAGCAAGAGCCGGTTGGCGTCGGTCTTCATGGCGCGCAGCTTGGCGACCCACTTGGCCGGCTCCCAGTACTGGACCTGCGAGTCGTGTAGCCCGGTGAGCACCAAGAGGTTCGGGTACTCCTGCGAGCGCACGTTGTCGTAGGGGGAGTAGTCCAGCATGTACCGGTAGTACTCCTCCTGGTTGGGATTGCCCCACTCGTCGTACTCGAAGGTCGTCAGGGGGATCGACTCGTCGAGCATGGTGGTGACGACGTCGACGAAGGGTACGTCGGCGACCACACCGGCGAAGATGTCGGGGCGCATGTTGATCACCGCACCCATGAGAAGCCCACCCGCGCTTCCACCGTGCGCGAATCGTTAAACAGCACTGCGCCGATGCGATCGCCGACGGAGAGGACGCGCCAGGCGGTAATCGCCGCCACCTCTGCGGCCACCACGGACTTCATCTTGCGCTGGCTGCCGAAGAACATGGGCAGCCTCTGGTCGACGATGGCGATCACCGGCCTGTCCCGCTCTTCTGTGTATACCCGGACATGGGGTTTGCCAGTGCGGTTGGTAACGCGCCAATCCATGGTGCGCACGTCATCGCCCGGTCTGTAGTGACGCAACTCGTCGAAGTCCAGCCCGCGTCCGCGCAGGCGCGAACGCTTGCGCCCGATGAGCAGGGAACTCATGGGCTGCCCGGGGAGGTAGCTGAAGCCGCGTGCGGTGTAGCGCAGGCGGACAAGTGCCCGCAGGTTGGTGTAGACGTCTTCGCTGTGCGTCTCGCCCATCGCCGATTAGCCTACGGCAACGAGCTTTACGATTTCGTCGATCACGGTATCAGCCGTGATGTTATCCGCGTGGGCGTCGTAGGAAAGGATAAGGCGGTGGCGCAGGATCGGGTGTACCACAGACTGCACGTCCTCGGGTGTTACATGGTCGCGCCCGTCCAGCCACGCGCTGGCACGGCTGGCGCGGTGCAGGGATATACTGGCGCGCGGGCTGGAGCCGGTATCCACCCACTGGGCAAGTTCGGCTGAAAACTTGTCGGGCTGGCGGGTCGCTACCACCAGATCGACGAGGTACTGCTCGACGGCGGGCGCCACGGTCATCTGTTGGATAGTTTGTCGTGCGTTGTGGATGTGAGACTGGGAAATTTTTTCCAGGGTAGGTCCGGCATGGCCTTCCTCCGCCTGCAGCAGACGAACAATGCCGAGTTC
>JAUIEE010000623.1 GCA_030428965.1 bacterium
GAGACCAAGCCCATGGTCTTCTTCTCCTACGAATCCGGTGAGCCCGGCTCCACCTCGTACTCGGGGGGAACCCTTCCCGGTATCGTCCAGCTCTCGGTGCGCGGCCAGGGCTGGGACCCGGACGATCGGGGTCCCGACAGCGCCTTTGCGTCCCTGATCCAGTTCCTCGCCCACGAGTCCGCGCATCTGTGGAACAGCCAGCTGGCCCGCAGCCGGGGGGGCGCCTGGATGCACGAGGGCAGCGCGGATGCCCTCGCCTTTCGTGCTCTGCGCGAGCTGGACGTGATCGACGACGCGCGTCTCTACGAGCTGTTCACCCAGGCGATCAACGCATGCGCCCAGGGGTTGGACGGCTGCGCTCTCTCCAGCTCGGCCGAGGCGCGCCGCTTCCGCAATCACTACACCTGCGGCTCGAGCCTGGCCTTCGCGACCGAGCTCGCCCTGGCAGAAGCGGATTCGGCGCTGGACCTGTTCGCGTTCTGGGCGGAGCTGATCGCCATGGCGCGCAGGGCAGAGCCCCCCGAGTACGACGAAGAGAGCTACTTCTCCCTGCTGGAGCGCCTGGCTCCGGAGTCGGACCTGGGGGAAAGGATCCGGACCTTCCTGGACGCCGTCCACCCGGACCCCGCGGCCAGCCTGTTCGATCTCGTCCACCCCCATGAGAACGTCGAGATCCGGCTCGACGTCGAGAGCGGCCAGCTGCAGCTGGTCCCGAGCATGGATTCGCGCTGACCCCTAGGGCCGCACCATCGTGAAGCTCTCCGTGTGGCTTCGGTCTCCTTCCTCCAGGACCACGCAGACGTCGATCCGGCCCTCGTCGATCCATGTGTAGGTGACCGGCCCGAAGCTCATGTGCCTTTCCTCGAGGGCGTTGCAGGGCCAGACCAGAGCGCCGTCCGCATCCTCCCAGCCGTCCAGGCCGGGCGCGTTGAAGTGCCGCAGGCGCATCGTCCACTCCCCATCGACGAGGACCAGGTTGAAGAGCTCGTAGAAGATCGTGCGCTGGTCGGAAACGAGCCGAAAGGCCCCGAACATCTCGTTCCCCTGCAGGGGGCTCCACCACTCGAGCACCTCGCCGCCAAAGGCCTCGGCCGTCCAGGCTCCCGTCAACCAGGCCGGACTCGGGTGCTGTGGGCCGGGAGGCAGGGACTCCGCCTCGAGCGGGGCCGAGGAATGACAGGAGAAGGAGGCGAGGGCGATCAGGAGGGAGAGCAGGGTCTTCATGGCAGGCTGTCGTGCGGGCCCGGGCCGTTCGACATTCTTCCTTCAGAAAACCGAGCTGACCAAGGTCGCGCGTTCAAAAGCTCCCTTCTCTCGGAGCCTCGACCCTTCACATCCTGGGCACAACTGTCAGAAGCGCGTCACGGTCGCGTAAGGCAGCCAGGACCTCCGCTCCCGATTCTCTGTCAGAGACAAGCAAGGGATGCGTAGCCGGCGTGCGCGCAGAGAGAGACTTCGCACGGAGAAGAGCGCTCGAGGTGTTCCATCAACCTCGCTCTTTCTTCGACAAAGAGCTCGATTTGCCGAATTTTGGACAGCAAGAGCGCCTTTCGTTCAGCTTGGAGACGAACAGCGCCCGAGCCAGGTGCAGCTCCACGCAGAGCAAGCTCTCCCCGGAGCGGATGCCGGCCGTGCAGCGTGGAAAGACTCGACGCCGATGACGTAGAGAGCGTCGCAACATCCGCCTTGGCCTCGACTACACGTCGATCGAGCGGCCGCAGGCATTCGGTCCACGCCGATGACCTGACCCGGCCGCGGCTCTCCCTTCGCCCCTCGACTCC
>JAUIEE010000624.1 GCA_030428965.1 bacterium
GAGCGTCCCGTTCTGGTGGATGCGGAGGCCTGAGCCATGACGAGCATCAGCTTGAATACCGGACTGCGCGCGCTCCTGAGCGCCCAGTTCATGCTGGACACGGTCGGTCACAACATCTCGAACGCCAACACCCCTGGCTACTCGCGGCAGGCCGTGCAGCTCGGTCAGTCCCTGCCTCTGTCCGTGCGCGGTCTGTTGCTCGGCACGGGCGTGGATGCCGTTTCCGTCCAGCGCAAGGTGGACTCGCTCCTGGATCGACGCATCCTGAACCAAACCAGCGTTTCGGGAGGTCTCTCCACCCAGCTGGCCGCCTTCTCCGAGCTCGAGTCCCTGTTCAACGAGCCGGGGGAGAACGGCCTCGCAACCGGTCTCGACGACTTCTTCCTCGGGGTTTCCCAGCTGTCGGGAGCTCCCGACGACAGCATCCTGCGCACGAGCGCGGTGCGCTCGGCCCTGGTCCTCTCCGAGCACTTCCACTCCCTGGCTTCCGGGGTGAACGAGCTGCAGACCGGGCTCGAGGACGAGCTCGAGATGCGCGTCCTGGAGGTCAACGAGCTCAGCCGTGAGATCGCCGACCTCAACGTGCGCATCATCGAGTCGGAGTCTTCGGGGCTGCCGGCCAACGACCTGCGCGACCAGCGCGGCGTCGCTCTGGGCGAGCTCTCCGACCTGGTCGATACCCAGGTGATCGAGGATCCCGACGGTGCCGCTCGCGTGCTTGTCTCGGGCAACACCCTGGTCAGCTCCGCGCGGGCCAACGCGTTCACCGTGCAGCCGACCGTGGGGGGCGCCCTGGGGCTGAAGGTCGAAGGCTCGACCGGCTTCGTGCCGGCCCTGGGGGGCCGCATCGGCGGCCTGATCGAGATGAGCCAGCAGCAGACGACGGGCGTGACCAGCGGACTCGACCGCCTGGCCAGGAACCTCATCTTCGAGGTGAACAAGATTCACTCGACCGGCATTCCCGCCGGCGGCGCGTTCCAGGTGCTCGTCTCGGACAACAAGATCGAGGACCGGGACGGCGACGGCAAGCTGACGGACGAGCTGCTCTCCAAGGCGGGCCTTCCCTTCGCGATCTCCTCGGGAGAGCTCTACGTCAACGTGACCGACGAGGCCACGGGCAACCTGCGCAAGCACCGCATCGACGTTTCCGCCACCCACACCACCGTGGGCGGGCTGGTCGACTCCCTGAATGCCATCGACAACCTCTCCGCCAGCCTGGATTCCTTCGGGCGCCTGAGGGTCGTGGCCGAGGCCGGTCATCGCTTCGACTTCAGCCGTCGATTGGATCCCAATCCCGACAGCCTGGGCACGTTCGGCGGCACGCAGGCCTCGATCGGATCGGCCCTGCCGGGGCCCTTCGGGCTGCAGGACGGCGAGAGCCTGACCCTCACGACCGATCCCGGTGGCACTCCGAGCACCTTCTCGATCCCCTTCGCGGCAGAGGACTTCGTCGAGATCTCCGAGGCCACCGCGGCCGAGATCGCGGCCGTGATCAACGCCAATCCCGATGCCCAGGCCAACGGCATCGTGGCCAGCGAGGTGAACGGATCCCTGTTCCTGCAGACGGTCAGCGGCGGAACCAACGCCGACTTCACGGTCGGCGCCGGTCCGGTGACCGACGCCCTGGGCTGGACGGCCCTGGCCGGATCGACCATCTCCGGGCACACCGACGGCGTCTCGGTCGCGATCAGCGGCCTCTATTCCGGCCCGGCCGACACCTTCAGCTTCGTGCCCAACATGGACGGAGCCATCGGCACGACCCCGGGCCTGAGCATCGAGG
>JAUIEE010000190.1 GCA_030428965.1 bacterium
CCTTGACCAATCGAGGTGCCGGAGAGGCGGGAAGGGCGTGAGCGGGCTCGATCCCCACGATCGGGGTCGCCAGGCAGGCGGCCAGGATCCAGACGGGTTGCATGGGCTCAGTTGTTTCGGCAGGGGGAGTTCGCTCGGCGACCGGTGTCCGCGGGCGACAGATCCGCGTCCGAACGAAATGAAAGGGGATTTATGGGGAGATTTCGGGGAGCGGCCGGGGGCTCGCGGGGTGCAGGACGCTCCGACAGGCCTTTAGTAGCCCCACCTGGAGTGGATACCAAGGGAGCGGGAATCCTGCAAATCTTTCGGCCCTGACCTACCCCAGCTCCAGCTGACGACGGGCGTCGACCTCCTCACGGTTCAGGGCATCGACCGCCTCCGAGAGCCGGTCGTGGAGGGAATCGTCCTTGTCCAGGGTCCGGCGGACCTGTCGCAGGAGCTGAACGGCCATGCGGAAGGTCCGACAGACGTCCCCGGGGGGGGCCTGGGTGGTTTCCTCGAGCTCTTCGAAGTCGCACCCGCGGCACCAGGCCACCACCCCCTGGGACAGGCCCCAGTCGGGCAGCTTCATGGGTACGGGGATGCCGAAGTGCGCCTCGTCCGCGGCCAGGCCACCGAGCATGTCGTCGATGTGGCGGCGTAGGCCGAAGAACAGGCGCTTGGGGACGTAGGGCGTTCCCCAGCCGCGACGGGACTCGTGGATCAGTCCGACGAAGATCAGGGCCAAGGCCTCGGCGGGCACCCCCTCGAGGGATCCCTCGAAGAGCATCTCCGTGATCTGCAGCTCGAAGCCGTAGAGCAGGCGGGCCACCTTGCCCCGGGGCGTGAGCTCGTCGGCCTCGTCGATGTAGCCCAGCTCCTGGAGCAGGGAAAGGTGGCGGTCGATCAGGTCCCTTTGCACCAGGCTGTTCCGCTCGCGCGCCTTGCGGCTCTTCTTGCGGTGCTGGAACTGGTTGAAGGACTTCTCCCAGGCCTCGTACAGCCGCGTTCGGCCGATGCGCGCCAGGAGGTGCAGGATCGAGGAGTACGACAGCCGAAAGCGGCTGTGGATCGGTTCGGGGCGGCCCGAGAGGATCCGTTCGAGCGGTGCGTCGCGCAGGTCGCGCGCCTCGAGGGTCGAGAGGACCAGCCCTTCCTCGTCGATGCCTTGCCTTCCGGCCCGACCGGCCATCTGCATGTAGTCGCGCGTGCGCAGGTAGTCGAAATTGACCCCGTCGAACTTGCGCAGGGAACTGAAGACCACGGAGCGGGCCGGCATGTTGATGCCCAAGGCGAAGGTCTCGGTCGTGAACAGGAGCTTGATCAGGCCCGAGGTGAACATGCGCTCCACGACTTCCTTGTGGATGGGCAGCATGCCCGCGTGGTGGTAGGCGACGCCCCGCTGGGCGAGACGAAAGACCTCTCCGTCCCTTTCCCCGGCCTCGAGCTGGAAGAGCTCCAGGAGGTCCAGCTGGAGCCTGTCCATCGCTTCGCTCTCCTCCGCGGAGAGCAGGCTGCGTCGGGCGTTCCCGTTGGCCAGGCGTTCGCAGTCCTTGCGGCTGAAGCAGAAGACCAGGGCCGGCAGCTTGTCGTCCTTCTCCATCAGCGCGAGCAATCCGCGCACGTCCGGGCCCTGGGGCCGCTGCCCTCGCTGGCGCCCCTTGGCCCTGCGCCGGTCTCCCCGTCGCCCCCGGCCGGGCCGGCGGGGTTCCTCGGGGACGTTGCGGCGCACCCAGTCCAGCCTTCCCAGGTCGAACACTCCGTGTCCGCCGAAGTAGAGGCGGTGGCGCAGGGGCACCGGACGGCGGGTCGAGCGCACCACGAACAGCTCCTGGGGACGAATCTCGCGGATCCAGGCCCCGAGCTGCTCCAGGTTGTCGATCGTGGCCGACAGAGCGATGAAGCGGGTCTCATCCGGGGCGAAGATGAGCGACTCCTCCCAGACGGAACCGCGTTCGGGATCGTCCATGTAGTGCACTTCGTCGAAGATGACGTAGTCCACGTCCTCGAGCCCCTTGGGGTTCTCGAAGATCGAGTTGCGCAGGATCTCCGTGGTCATGATCAAGACCTGGGCGCTCGGGTGAATCGTGACGTCCCCCGTCATGAGCCCCACGTCGATGGTCGGATCGTCGCGGAAGTCGCGGTACTTCTGGTTCGAGAGGGCCTTGATGGGGGCCGTGTAGACGCAGCGCTTGCCTCGGGCCACGGCGTCGGCGATGGCGTACTCGGCCACCAGGGTCTTGCCGGCGCCGGTGGGGGCGGAGACCAGCACGTTCTTGCCCTCGCGGATGGCCCCGACCGCCTCGATCTGGAACGGGAGCAGCTGGAAGCCCTTCCAGTGGGTCGTGCGCTCGTCGTCGCCCAGGCCGAGCTGGGCTCCGAACGGGGCATCGTCGCGCTTGTCGCGGGGGCCGACCATGGGATTGCGCCATCCTGCGCTGCGCGCCCCCCGAAGGAAAGACGGGAGAGGCTCGGGATCTTCGAACCTGGACTTCGAACGAAGCGCTTGAGCCTTGGATCCCGAGTCAGTATCAAAGTTCCTGGAATGCGGAGATCCCGCCTTTCCGCCCAACCGTCCCGCAACCGGACCGAGCCCGAGCCATCCGCATGGAGCGCACCCAGAAAACCAGCAGCAACGCCCGACTCGAGCGACAGATCGCTCACCTCAAGATCGTCTCCCGACTCTTGGGGCACGAGTTGCACAACCAGACCAGCCCGCGCCTGACCCTCAGCCGGGACGAGGTCGAGGAGATCCGCACCAGCATCGATCTCTTCATCGAGGAAGTCATCCGAACCCGCGGCAAGGGGGGCTCCATGGCCGCCGAGCTCGAGGTCCACGCCGTACCGGCCCGGGTGAACTAGGGCGTCCACGCTCCGTTCTCCGGCTCCAGCCGTCATGGGAAGCCCTTCCGGGAGAGTCCGATCCGAGCGACGCGCAGCGCCCAGGGGCGTCAGGCTGTCCTCGTTCTGCGCTCCCTTCCTCTTCGTGGCGGGGCTGCTGCTCCTGGGGCTGTACGGCCTGGAGAAGCGTGCCTCGGCCCAGGGCTTCGGCTGGATCGAACCGGCGACCCTGGACTTCGATTTCCTGCCGGAATGGGCGGACCCGCGCTGGAAAGACGAGCTGCGGGACGTGGCGGCGCTCTTTCCTCCCCTGCGCACGGACGACCCCCAGGGCCTGGAGGCCTTCAGGGCGGCCATCGAGGAGCTCTCTTTCGTCCGCAGCGTCGGCCCGATCGAGGTCCTGTGGCCGGATGGTCTGCGCTTCGACCTGCAGCTGTACGAACCGATCGCCTGCGTGCCCCTCGAGCGCGGCTACCAGCTGGTTTCGGACGACGGCACCCTGCTGAGCGGCGTCTGGAGCGTTCCCCCTCGGGTGGGTGGGCGCTGGCTTCCGGTCATCGGGCCGATCGAGGACGCACGCCGACTGTTCTCCCGGGCCCTGCCGGGGGACTACCTGTTCGAGCGGGAGCACACCGACGCCCTCGACGTGGCCCTCTCGATGCGCCTGCACCTGACCGAGGCCGAGCAGCGCTCCCTGGGGCGGACGTTGATCGATGCCCGCCGTGCCCGCGAGACGTCCGTGGTCGAACCCGGCGTGCGCCTCGATCTCGAAGGGGCGCGACGTGTGCTCTTCGGGCGGGCGCCCTTTTCGGGCGAGCCGGGGGAGCTCGAGGACGCGGCCAAGTGGCGTTCGGTCGTACGAGCTCTGGGGTTGCTCGAAGACGGTTCCCTGGACTGGGATCTCCTGGACGTGCGCTGGGACCGTCCGGACCTGGCCCCCCGCGGCGGTTGGCCCGAGCCCGAGGTTCCGGAAGCGGACGCCGGAGCAACGTCGGTCGCCGGTCCGAGTGCCCGGCCCCGGACGGGCTCCACGCTCGGGGTGCGCTGAGGGTTCGGGCATGGGCCGGCCGGGACTGCTCGGCACGTGGATTCTCTCCGCCCTCCTGCTCGCCTTCGTCCAGGTCGAGGCCGCACCTGAGGTGACCGGGGTCTCCCGTCTGGGGCTGGTGCTCTTGCCCTGGATGGCCTCGGGCCTGTTTCCCCGGGCCGATGGGGCGGTTCCCTTCCCGTCCTTTCTGGCGCTTTCCCTCCCGCTCCTCGCCATCGCCGCGGCCCTGGACCTGCGCGGCGGTCGAACCCTGGGCGAGACGATCCAGCTGATCGGCCCTGCGGGCCTGGCCTGGATGCTGTGGGCCAAGGCCCGGTCGGTCGGGGGTCAGCAGGTCGGCTACAAGGTCTGCTGGGGGCTCCTCGTGCCCGGCTCCGCGGCGCTGCTCCTGGCCCTGGGGTGGGCCGGGGCGGGCGCGCCGACCCACGCTGTGCCCCAGGCTCTCGGATGGCTCGCCCGACTCAATCCCCTCGTCTGGACGTGGGCAGCCACGCGCTCCCAGGGGCTCGTCGAAGCCGGGCTGGATCCGCTCCCTGTCCTGGCCGCGGCGGCTGTGCTGGTCGTTTGCGCCTGGGAGCATCGCGCGCGTTCGGAGGTCGACCCTTGAAGGTGCGCTTCGCCCTCCTGTGGCTCGTTTGGCTCGGCGCCTGGGCTGGGCCCCTCCAGGCGGGGGAGAACCGGCGCTGGCTGGCGACCTACGAGCTCGAGGGCCCCCTGGAGCGTCTGATCCTCGAGGTCGAGGGGTTCGGCGAGACCGTCTGGAGCGTGGGGTTGGCAGGGGGGGAAAGGACCACCCTCGACCTGCCCGTGCCCGGCATCCAGGGGACACCGAGCCTGGACGGGTGGGCCAGCGTGCCCGCGCCCCGCGTGACCTCCGTCCCGAAAGGAGCTTCGGTCGTCTTCGCTGGCTGGCGCACGCCGCAACCCGGGGAGCCCTTCTTCGGTGCTCAGGACCTGGCCCGCCGCGCGCGCCCACCGGTTCCCGGCGGCGACGTGTCGCCGGGGGCCGCGTCCCTGGCCCTGGCGCTTGCAGCGCTGGTCCTGGGGCTGGCCTGGTGTCACCGCCCGCGGACAGCGCTGGTCCTCGGTCTCGTGGCCGGGCTCGG
Source organism: bacterium (assembly GCA_030428965.1). Lineage (GTDB taxonomy): Bacteria > Planctomycetota > UBA1135 > UBA1135 > JAUIEE01. The sequence goes on from JAUIEE010000190.1 coordinate 4,975, forward strand.
TTGCGGGCTCTTGGTGCTCACCCGCCCGACGGATGCCGGCCCGAGGCGTGTGCTCGAGGGGCAGGTGGGGGCCCTTTCGTGGTTCGAGGTCTGGGGCCGAAGGGGTCGCCTGGTGGGCAGCTTCGAGCGGGTCGAGGTCCAGCCTGCCGGGGCGCCCCTGAGGATCGACGTGGGGGACGAGGAGGAGATCTCGGCCCCCGGCCGTGCCCTCTACGGCCTGCGTTCGGTGCCTGCCCTCGACCGGTACCCTCCCCTGGCCGAGGTCTGGGTGCGCACGCCGCGGGGGGAGTGGAGCGGCCGGGGGGCGTGGTCGGGGGGAGACGAGCTGCTGCGGCCCCCCGTCGAGGGCGCCGCGGCTCCCGGCTGGCTGCGGGGACAGCTGCCCCAGGGGGTGGGCGTTCTCCTGGGGCGCTTCCCAGGCCCCGGGCAGCGCTGGCTTCGTGTGATCGGATTCCTGGAAAGGGATTGATGGGGTTTCACGCCGTGGCTACCTTCTTTCGCTCTTCTGCGGGGACCTGACCCTCGGGGACCCTGCTCCAAAGGATGCCTTCCGGCGCCCGTACCGCCCGCAACGGGGCGAAAAGCCAGTCATGAAGACGACCCACATCCGCGCCCGAGACGTCGAGGAGCGCTGGTACCTCTACGATGCCTCCGAGCACGTGCTCGGACGGATGGCGTCCGACATTGCCATGAAGCTGATGGGCAAGGATCGCCCCGAGTACACGGCGAGCGAGTTGACCGGCGCCCACGTCGTCGTCATCAACGCTCCGGCGATCCGTCTGACCGGCAAGAAGGGCGCGGACAAGGAATACCAGAACTACTCGGGCTACCCGGGCGGTTTGCACGTCACCGGCATCGAGCGGATGCGCGAACGCCGGCCGCACGAGATCGTCAAGGTCGCCGTGCGCCGCATGCTCCCCAAGACCCGCCTCGGCAAGCAGATGCTTTCGCGTCTGAAGGTCTACAGCAACGGTGAGCATCCCCACGAGGCCCAGAAACCCACGAAAGTCGAGAAGCTCAGCTCATGACCGTTGCCAACCCGTACACCTGGGGCCTGGGACGACGCAAGCGCGCCGTCGCCCGCGTTCGGATCAAGAACGGATCGGGGACCTTCGTCGTGAACGGCAAGCCCGCCGACGAGTTCTTTCCCACGATTCGGGACCAGCAGGTCTCCAAGGCTCCCCTCAGCCTACTCGACGTGCCCGACACGTACGACGTCTTCGCCAACGTGCACGGCGGAGGACCCCACGGACAGGCCGGGGCCGTTTCCCTCGGACTGGCGCGGGCCCTCAAGGAGGCCAACCCGGCCCTCTTCGAGGGACTGAGGGAAGGTGGCTACCTGACCCGAGACTCCCGCATGAAGGAGCGCAAGAAGCCCGGGCGCCGTGGCGCGCGTCGCGGTTTCCAGTTCTCCAAGCGCTAGGGTTCCGCAGACCCGATGGCTGGACACTCCCATTCCGCCAACATCGCGCGGCGCAAGAACGCCGTGGATGCGAAGCGAGCCAAGATCTTCAGCAAGTGCGCCAAGGCGGTCATTTCGGCCACGCGCCAGGGGGGGCCGGACCCGGCCGCCAACCTGAAGCTGCGCTACGCGATCGAGAAGGCCAAAGCGGCCAACATGCCCAAGGACAACATCGAGCGCGCGATCAAGCGCGGCTCGGGTGAGGGCGCGGGGGACATCGAGGAGCTGGTGTACGAGGGCTACGCCCCGGGAGGGGTCGCGCTGATGGTTTCCTGCCTCACGGACAACCGCAACCGCACGGCTCCCGAGATCAAGCACATCTTCGACAAGCGGGGCGGCAACATGGGCGCCCAGGGGTCGGTGGCCTTCCTGTTCGACTTCCGATCCATCTTCGTGGTCGAGTCGGGCGGCAAGAGCGAGGACGAGCTGCTCGAGCTGGCCCTGGAGGCCGGGGTCGAGGATCTCGAGTACGGCGAGGAGGTCTCGACCCTCTTCGCGCCTCCGACCGACTTCCTGCCGGTCAAGGAAGCCCTGGAAGCCGGGGGGCTCCAGTTCCTGTCGGCCGAGACGGGCTACGTGCCTCAGAACAGCGTGGAGGTGCCCTCGAAGGACGAGGCCGCCAAGATCCTCAACCTGATCAACGCGCTGGAGGACAACGAGGACGTGCAGAGCGTTTACGCCAACTACGACATGCCCGACGAGTGGCTGGACGAGCTGGCTTCCTAGAAGCAATCCCGCAGCTTCGGCCGTCCTGTGCCAGCGTGCGTCGTTGCGCCTCTTCCGAGTCTTGCAGCGCCGTCGGCACGCCTTGCCCGGCGGCACCTACCGACCGAATCCGCGGGCGAGGGGTTCTGGGATTGCTTCTGGCCTTCTTTGTTCGGATCGTTCCAGTACAATCGGGTAGACCGGGCCCCACTTCCCCTTCGAGGAGAGTCGAACATGTCCCAAGCAGCTAGGACGATCCGCATCGTGACCAACGACGAGGCCCTGTTCGCCTCCGCACGCGGTGCCGTGGCCGGGTTGGAAGGCTGGGAGATGGCCGAGCCCCAGTCGGTCGAGGACCTCTTGGCCTCTCCCGTGGGCGAGAACGATCTGATCTTCCTCGACGCCTGGCTGCGCACGGAGAACGCCTACGAGTCCTGTCGCCGCCTGACCGGTCGGACTCGTTGCCGCATCTTCCTGGTCGTCGACGATCGCAACCAGTTCGCCGAGACCCTGGCCGCCTTCTGCGGCGCGAGCGGGACCGTCAAGCGTCCCCTGTCCGGGGACCTGTTGCAGAAGCTGATCGCGGAAGACGAAGGCGCCCAGAAGCTGGCCGAGGACGAGCGCGGTCAGGCCGATCACGTTCTGCCCGAACGCCTGCTGCGGGACCTCTCGGCCGAAGGGACCAATCGCCTGATCGATGCGCTCATCGATCCGGAGACCGGCCTGTTCAGCTACGACTACCTGAACTTCAAGCTCGACGAGGAGTTCAAGCGCTCGAAGCGGTTCCGCCAGCCTCTTTCCTGCGTGATGCTCGGGTTCGATGGCCAGGCGGACGAGGACGTCCTCTCGGCCCTGGCCGGAATCTTCCTCAACGCCTCCCGGGACACCGACGTGCTGGGGCGCTTCGACCAGAGCTCGTTCCTGTTCCTTCTGGCCAACACCGGACCCGACGGCGCCGAGGTCATGGCACGGCGCATCCGGGCGGCCTCGGAGGAGGAAGGTCTGCGGGACCTGGTGGGGGATCCGCTCTCCATTTCGGTCGGCATCTCCTGCTGCCCCCATGCCCAGGTTCATCGGCGGGAGGACCTGTTCGCCCGGGCCCGCAAGGCCTTCCTGGCCGCCCAGCAAGAGGGTGGCGTCGTCTCCGCCAGCTAGCCGCTCTCCTCAGGTAGCCCAAGCGCGAGCCGAAATGCTGGGCCGCGCCGAGCGCAGAGCGGGGCGAGATGGCTTTCCTGGACCCAGTGCGCAGGCTGATGAAGGCGCTCTTCGGGGCTCCTCAGGTCCCGGCCGTGGAACCCGAAAGCGGGCCCGTGGCCCTTCCTGATTCTCCCGGCCCCAAGCCTCGCATCCAGCCAGGCCCGGCTGTCCCGGGTTCCACGGACGCGCCACGGGCCCATCGGCCCGCCCAGCGCTTCGTCCTGAGCGTGGACGAGGGCGGACAGTTCCTGGTGGCGGTCGGGGACGAGATCACCATCGGGCACGTGAGGACCTCCGAGGCGGACCTGCCCTTCCTGGCCGACGTCGGAAGCCTGCACGTTCGACTCCGGCGCACCGATTCCCTGCGGGAGGGGCCCATCTGGCGCCTGGCCCCCCTGGGCGAGGAACGCACGGAGCGCAACGGGGCTCCCCTGTCCCGGGAGGGAGCCCGGCTGGTGGACGGGGACCTCGTGCGGCTCGGGGAGAACCTCTCGTTCCTGTTCCTCGTGCCCGATCCGGCCAGCCATACGGTGCTCCTGGAGCTCATGCACGGGGCCGAGTGTGCCGGCGCCAAGACCGTGTGCCTGCTCGGGGAGGGCGAAGGAGGCCGTCTGCGCATCGGTGCGGCCGAGGGGCGGCACGTGCGCATCCCCAACCTGCGCCACGAGATCGCGATCGTTCTATCGGGCGGGAGGCTGGAGTTCCGCTCGGAGTCCGGAGTTCAGGCGTCGGGTCGCGAGCCCCGGGCGAACGCGACCCTGCCCTTTCCTCCGCCCCAGCGTTTCGATCTCTCCGTCGGGCGTCCCGAAGGCTCACGGCCACCCTTCTCGATCAGCCTGAGTCCCTTCGAAGTCGAAGAGTCGGGGGTCTAGGGATGCAGCTGGCCTTTGCCTGGGCTTCCGATCCAGGCGTAGAATCGACGCTCCTGTCCGGTGAGACAGCTCTCGCCCCTGGAGGATGGGACTAGGAATGGTCGACTGGGAAGAGTTCTACAACTCGTTTCGTCATCCGGGCTTCATCGCCGGATACGAGATTCAGAACCACCTCGGAGGAGGTGCGTTCGGAGAGGTCTACAAGGCCAGGAAGAGCTCGATCGGCAAGGCCTACGCGGTCAAGTTCCTGCGGTTGGACGAAGAGACCAACCGCGATGCGATCGAACGTGAGCTCGAGCAGGTGCGCTTGTTCGCCTCCATCGATCACCCCAACCTGGTCACGATCGAGGACATGGGCGTCGTGCAGGGCGTGCCCTA
>JAUIEE010000191.1 GCA_030428965.1 bacterium
ACCAGGGACCGCGGGCTGACCAGCTCACCTGCCCCGGCGAAGGCCGTCCCCGGAGCGGTGCCGGGAAAGCCGAGCCCCGGGATCCCGGCAACGGCCGCGTTGGCGCTGGGGTTGCCCGCCGAGTCTCGCACGACCCAGGGCTCGAGCTGCCGCAGGGTCGGCTCTTTCGGATCGATCCCCCCGACCGTCCGACCTCCGACGAACGCACGACCTGCGATGCGCGTGGTCGCACCCGTCAGGGGATCGACGGCCACGATCGTCACCGTACCGCTGAGCTGGCTGTTCTGCGCGCCCCCGACCGAGCGGTCGAGGACGGTGAGGGGATCGATCTCCTGGGAGAACAAGAGATGCAAGAAGTGGTTGCCCGGTTCGCCGCTCGGCAGGATCGCTTCTTCGGGCCATTCCGCCGGTGCGAAGATCGGGTTGTTGGCATGGACGTTCGCGATCAGGTCTTCCATGCGAGTCAGTTCCACGACCTGGGTCGTGGGCTGCCCTTGACGGTCCAGGCGGAAGCTGCGGTGGGGAAGCAGCTGCCCGAAACCGTTCGAAGCCTGGCGCAGGTCCATGCGGCTCGAGGTTCCGCCGCTTCCTCCTCCGCCTCCGCAGGCTGCCAGGGTCCACAGGGAGAGGACGAAGAGAGCGAGAGCCGACCGTTCTTTCATGGCGCAAGGGGTAGGGAACTACCGTGCGGGTGGCCGCAAGGGAGGGAACGGGTTGCGAGGCGAAGGTCGCCGAAGCCGACCATGCCGGCTCCGATGCACCTAGCCCCCCGGACCTGGGTGGTGGCGTAGGCCCCTGGAGTTCCTACAGGCTCCATACCGGGTTCTGACACAGCTCCGCTCGGTCGAGCGTTGTCACACGTTTCGCCCCGCGGAAACGATCGCTTCCGAACCACGGGGCCCGGAAGAGCTCCGTGAACGTGCGGACTCCGAACAGGGAAGCGTGCGGAATGTTGCTCCGATCACCGCTCGCGGGAAGAATCGCCGCGGATGAACGAGCCGTCTTGGAAGAGGCGCGTGGCGGAAGTGCGTGCCCTCGGAACGCCGCGTGGCCGGCGCCGCTATGGATGGACGGCCCTCGAGGGCCTGCGCGTCGTCGAGCGTGCCTGGCGAGCGGGTTGTCGCCCCCACTTCGTCCTGGCGGACGCCCGCTTCTTGCGAACCGAGGATGCACGCTCACGGGATCTACGGGAAGGCTTGGAGACGGCTGGCGTCGAGCTCATCCCCGTCCCCGACGACACCTTCTCGGACCTGACCGACGGCCGTGACCTCGGGGGCCTGATCGCCGCGGTGGACCTTCCCCACGGCCCGCCCCTGTCCACCTTGGTTTCGACCCCCGGTCCAAGGGCTCTGTTTCTGGCCTGCCTCTCCGTCCTCGATCCCGGCAACCTCGGGGCCCTGGCACGGACGGCCCACGCCGCGGGCGCGCGGGCTCTGCTGCTCGCAGCGAGCTCCGATCCCTTCCACCCGCGCGCGGTACGCACCTCCATGGGCAGCCTCTTCCGCCTGCCCGTGGTCGAGTGGTCGCGACCCGTGGAGCTCTTCGAAGCCCTGGCCGAGCAGGGAGTGAAGACCGTCGGAGCCGTGACCCAGGGGGGAGTCCCCATGCAGAAGATCGAGCCCGGGGACGGTCCTCTGGCGGTCCTACTCGGAAGCGAAGCCCATGGCCTCCAGCCCGCGGAGCTCGAACGGCTCGACGGGCGGGTGACCCTCCCCATGGCCGACGGGGTCGATTCCCTGTCGATCAACGCCGCCGCGGCCGTGCTGCTCTACGGTCTACGAGACTCCGGACAGCTTTGAGTTGGCCGCTGGCCCGGGTCGATAGGGTCGCCGTGAGCCTGACCGCGCTGCCCTCCGTCTCCCTGACCCCCACCAGCGTCGAGGAGCGTTTTGCCCGTGCCCACGGACGCTTCCGTGAGGAAGGGCGTGCCTTCGTCCTTTCGGCCCTCTTGGTCGTGCCCGTCCTCCTGGCTCTCGCGGCGCTGGGAATCTTCTTCGGGGTGAGCAGGCTCGGTTTCCCCGGCTTCGCGACCCGGATGGCGGCAGCGCCGGCCGGCGCGTCGTGCCTGGCCCTGGGCGCCTTGCTCCTGCCCTTCGTCCTGCGGCCCTGCCACTGGCGGAGTCGGCGCATCCGGCGCTACGTCGCCGGTACGCTGGTCACCTTCGGCTTGCTGGCCTGGGTTACCCTGCAGAGCTCCCTCCCCCGGCTCTTTCCGGGCCTCTACTGGCCCCTGTTCGCCCTGTCCACCTTCGGCCTGCTGGCGTGGATCGGACAGGCCTACGAACCTCCGGACGACGTCTATCTGAGCTGGGTCGGCCGGGGCCGCGCCGGCGCCCTCCGGGACTTCGATCGTGCCGACCTGGCCCTGGGCTTCGCGAGCGGCGGTCCTTCGACCCTTCTCTCCCTGCTGCGGGAGCTGCACCGCAGCGTCGGTGCCTGGCGCGGCCTGGGGCCCGAGGAGTGCCAACATGCCACCCGCATCCTCTACGCCCTGGCGTTGAAGGACGAGTCCGCCGTGCCGCGCATCCTGGAGCAGCTCGACGCCAAACAGGCCGCGAGGGTCGTGGCGGGCCTGGTCCAGATGGGCCTCGTGCTGCCGCTGAAAGCCGGCCCGCGACTGAGCGTCGACGGAACGCGACTCCTGGGTCTGGACCTCTGGTCCTACCCGGTTCAGCAGAGCTGCGCCTGAGTCTCTACATTCGATCCGCGGCCTCGACGGCCAGGCGTTCGAACTCGGCTTCGATGCGCTCGAGCTCGAAGTGACCCAGGATGGGCTCCAGGATCGTGGCCCACCAGCTGCTGTACTCGACGGTGCAGGTGTAGTCGATGCGGGTCTTGCCCGTGCCCATGTTGGGGCGCAAGCGGTAGTCGAACTCGACGCGGCCGCCGTCGGTGGTCGAGGCTTCGAACGCGAATCGCTCTCCGACCTGGTAAGCCACGACCTTCATGGAACGCCGCTCGGTGGCCCCGTCCAGGACGTAGGTCTCTTCGAGGGTCGCTCCCTTCTCGAGATCCTGCCCCGAGGACGACTTCGACGAGACCAAACCTTCCACCCACGCCTTGCGCAGGTCCGGTTCGGTCAGGACTTCGAAGACGAGCTCCTTGGGACAGTCGACCCGGGCCACCCCCTCGTGCTTCCAGACGCCGTCCGCGCCCCCCGCCACGGTCAGGATGCCGGCACCCAGGGCGCCCAGGATCGTGAGAAGGAAAGTGATGCCCTTGAGAACGTCCATGCCCCCTTCTTCGAACTGCCCCGCGGGACAGCCCAAGCTCAAGCCCGAAGAAAAGACCGCCGTGCGGCCCTGAGGGGCCCCACGGCGGTCCTGCATGCAATCCGGAGCCTTTCTAGGCCATCAGGTTCTTCAGCTTGTCCAGGAGCGGTTGGAGGACCTTCATGACCGACTCGTCGCCGCTGAACTTGTCCTTGAGGTTCGTGACGACGCCGTTGAGGCCTTCGATGGTCGGCATCTTGTCGCCGAGAGCCTTCTTGAGCTTGTTCAACTGCTCGACCACGGGGCCCATGGTCTCGGCCACGTCGATCGCGCCGGCCTTGTCCTGGATGCCCTCGAGCTTGCTCTTCAGGGAATCGCCGAGGTCTCCGACCTTGGCGACCATGCCGTCGACGCCCAGCTCGTCGAGGTTGAGATCCTGGACGGCCTTCTTGCCGCTTTCGATCAGTTCACTGGCCTTGACGTCTCCTTCGCTGCATCCGGGCAAGAGGGCGAGGGCGGCGAGCAGGAGCAGGGAAGTGCTGGTCTTCTTCATAGTCTTTGGGGTTCTTGGGACTCCTCGGGAGGAAAGTTGGCGTACAAGGGTACACGAGCGAGGGCCGAGTGCCCCGAAACTCTACCCCTTCCTGGATCGAAGGCACGGCCCAGGGCCGCCGAGGGCGCCCCCTTGGGCCCGTAGCCGGCGACGTCATGGCAGCCTTGCCCCAGGGCCGGCTCCCGGCGGCGCCCGATTCTCGGGAGTCACCTCCGGGCTACAATCCAGCTTCGAAGCCAGGCCCATGCAGCTCCCCATCCTCCACCCCAAGCCCGGCCAGACGGCGGATCTCGTCGCCGGCCTCGCGCCCACGGGCGATGCCCGTCCGCTGCCCGTGGATGCCGGCGAGATGCGCGCCCGTGGCTGGGACGCGGTCGACGTGGTGTTCGTGACCGGGGATGCCTACGTGGACCACCCCAGCTTCGCCATGGCCATCCTGGGGCGGGTGCTGGAGGCCGCCGGTTTCCGCGTCGGCATCCTGAGTCAGCCGGACTGGCGCAGCTGCGAACCGTGGAGGGCCTTCGGTCGGCCGCGCCTGTTCTTCGCCGTCAGCGCGGGGAACATGGACTCGATGATCAATCACTACACGGCCAGCCGGAAGGTTCGCAACAGCGACGCCTACTCGCCGGGGGGCCGCATCGGCCTGCGTCCGGACCGCGCCACGCTCTCCTACTGCCAGCGCGCCCGGGAAGCCTACAAGGGCGTCCCCGTGATCGCAGGAGGCGTCGAGGCCTCGCTGCGCAGGCTGGCGCACTACGACTACTGGAGCGACAAGGTCCGACGCTCCATCCTCCTCGACTGCAAGGCGGACCTGCTCGTCTACGGGATGGGGGAAGATGCCATCCTGGAGATTGCCCGTCGGCTCGCGGACGGAGAGACGGTACGGGACCTCTGGGACATGCGCGGCGTGGCCTACCGTTTGGGAGCGAAGGACTCCCCCCCCGAAGGCCTGCTCGAGCTCCCCAGCTTCGAACAGGTCCGGGACGACAAGCTGGCCTTCGCGGAGGCCACGCGCCGCATCCACGACGAGACCAACCCCTACAACGCCCGCCCCCTGTTGCAACGTCATGGAGACCAGGCCGTCGTGACCACCTCGCCTCCGCTGCCGGTCTCCCAGGCGGGCATGGACAGCATCTACGCGCTGACCTACACCCGCAGGCCCCATCCGAGCTACACCGAACCGATCCCCGCCTTCGAGATGATCAAGGACTCCGTCACGATCATGCGCGGGTGCTTCGGGGGCTGCACGTTCTGTTCGATCACGACCCATCAGGGCCGGATCATCCAGTCCAGGAGCAAGGACTCGATCCTGTCCGAGGTCGAGGCCATGGCCGCCGGGCCGCAGTTCAAGGGCACGATCAGCGATATCGGCGGACCGACCGCCAACATGTATCAGATGAAGTGCACGCGGCCGGAGGTCGAAGCCGTCTGCCGCCGGCAGTCCTGCGTGCATCCCAAGATCTGCAAGCTGCTGGGAACCGACCATGGCCCCCTGATCGAGGTCATGAAGGAAGCTCGCACGTCGCCCGGCGTGAAACGGGTCCTCATTGCAAGCGGCATCCGCATGGACCTGGCCCAGCTGTCGCCCGAGTACATGCGCGAGCTGACCGAACACCATGTCGGCGGCCACTTGAAGGTGGCCCCCGAGCACACCGACCCTGAGGTCCTGGCTCGCATGCGCAAGCCGCAGAGCGACGACTTCGAGCGTTTCAGCCAGGCCTTCCGGAAGGCCAGCCGAGAGGCCGGTAAAGAGCAGTACCTCGTGCCCTACTTCATCGCGAGCCACCCCGGCAGCGACCTGGGGGCCATGATCGACCTGGCCGTCTTCCTCAAGCGCAACGGCTACAAGCCCGACCAGGTCCAGGACTTCATCCCGGCCCCCTTCGACGTCGCCACCGCGATGTACTACACGGGGGTGGATCCGTTCACCAAGCAGCCCGTGCACGTCGCGAAGGGGCTCAAGGACCGTCAGATGCAGCGGGCCTTGATGCAGTTCTTCAAGCCGGAGAACTACTTCGAGGTGCGCCGTGCCTTGCAGCGTGCCGGCCGCTCCGACCTGATCGGCAGCGGTTGCGACGCCCTGATTCCCGACCGAGCTCCGCCCGAGGCCCTGGCGGCACGCCGGCGCAAGGCCGACCGCGCCCTACGCCCCGACCACGTTCATACCGTCCCCGCGGGAGAGCGCCGCAAGAGGTCGCGCAAGGAGTCCCGACGGGCTCCCGGCGCGGGCTACCGCCCGGACCGCAAGTCCTAGGCCCGACTCAGGGCAAGAGCTCGGGGTGGAGCTTCTTGAGCTTGGCTACCTTCGGCAGGGCGTTCTGAACGACGTAGGAATGCCGAGGGTTCTTCCGCACGAAGTCCTGGTGGTAGTCCTCGGCCGGATGAAAGGCCTTCAAAGGCTCCAGCGTGGTCACGACGGGGTCGTCGTAGGCCTCGGCTCGCTCCAGATTCTCGATGAACGCCTGGGCCGCGGACTTCTGGGCCTCGTCGGAGTAGAAGACCGCGGAGCGGTACTGCCTGCCGCGGTCCGGTCCCTGGTAGTTCAGCTGCGTCGGGTTGTGGGCCACCCGGAAGAAGACCTCGAAGACCTGTTCGAGGTCGAGGACGTTCGGATCGAAACGGACCTCGATCACCTCGGCGTGGTCGGTGATCCCACGGCTGACCTGGTCGTAGTGAGCGCTCTCGGCCGTGCCTCCGGCGTAGCCCGAGGTGACGCTGTGCACCCCGTCGACCTCCTCGAAGACGGCCTCGGTGCACCAGAAGCAGCCGCCCGCCAGGACGACGCTTTGCTCCGGACCTGAGGCCTCCCTCGGAGCCTGGGCCGCTGGAACGGCCGGAACGTCTTGCCGGTGCTCCTGGCAGGACGCCAACAGGGCCACGGCCGTCAGGAAGGCAGGAAGGGACATCGAAGCAGCTCGAGTTCGTCGCATGGTAGACCCTACGTAGGCGATGACGTCGCGTGACGCCCTTCCTCCCGGGGACTGGGGCGCCGATCCAAGTCTAGCGTCGGGGTCCGGGGAACTCCTGCTCCCGCCCCGCGGTCGAGGTCAGGGAGAACAGCCCCGTGATCTCGGCCGGAGGATACTGCGCCCAGTTGTCCTGGTGCGCGATCCTCAGGTCCACCGATCGCCCGGCCGGCAGGACGAGGTTGAAGGGAGGGCCGGTCAGCTCGACGGTTCCCTCCCTCTCGTCGCCCAGGCGCCAGATCCAGATCCCGTGGAACTGTGCGCGCACCGTTTCCGCGCGAAGGTTCGTGATCCGGACCACCGGTCCCTCCTCGCGGGACAAACCTGTGCCGGGGACTGCCGAGAAGGCCAAGCCCGCGTGCTGAGCGCGCCACGTTTCGAGGAACACGAACTCCTGCAGCCCGATCTCCTGCTGCCGGAGACGATTCCAAAGGTCCCGGTCCCACCCGTCGGCGACTCCCCTGCGGTAGAAGCCATCGGCGTCTCCTCGAGCAGCCCGGCCAGGTGCTCCGTCGTGTCCCGATAGTCGAGGGCGGCGATGCGCTCGTAGCCGCGACGGCGTTCGAAGCGGTAGCGGGCCGACAGGAGCTCCGCGTGGGCCTCGCCCAGCTCCGAAGGAGTCCCCGGTGGTGGATAGTAGTCGTGCTCCTCGGAGAGCAGCTCTTCCTGGTACTGGTGGGCGATCTCATGGACGAGCACGTCTTCGAGCATGCGCAGCGAGAGCTCCGGTTTGCGCAACACGAAGATCCGAGGTCCCGCGGGCGAGTAGCCGTTGAGGCGCTCCAGCATCTGTGCAACCGTCTCGGGCAGACCGGGCAGGTCGAAATCCACGCTCACCTCGACCGGTCCGCCCTCCGCTTCGGCCTCGGCGCGCATCTTCGCCGCCAGGGCCGTGACCCAATCCTCGAGCGCTCGCCGATCGGTCTTCACGAAACCCTCGAACACAGGCTCGGCTTGCTCCTGGGTCAGGGCCTCGAAGCGCGGGACCAGCTCCGGCTGCCACCCGAGCCACGCGGCCATGTCCCGGTGGATCGCTTCCCCCAGGCTCTGGAGGTCGAGCCGATGCATGGCGGCGACCTCCCGAGCCTCGCGCACGAACTCCTCCCGGGCCACCCGCGCTCCGTGCAGATTCGGGGCAAAGTCACCGTCGGCGAACACCGCGCGCGGATCCATGGACAGGCTGTCCCCGTAGGGATGCTCGGGGTAGATCCAGCCCCGCCCCAGCAAGTCCTCGGCCAGGTCTACGCGCAAGCCCTTCGAGCTCACCCGCACCAGGCTCGCCCAACGAAAGCTTCCATCCCTCGGGAGCGGTGGGCCGACCCCCGGACCACGCCCGAGCAAACTCCCGTGGCGCACCTCGAACAGCTCAATCCCTGGCTCCGAGAGCCACCGGGACCAGGCCTGCAGCCACTCCCCCTCCATGGCCTGCACGACGTCGTGCGGTAGCCGCGGATCGACTTCTCCCAGTCCGTGCAGGCGCACGACCTCCACCCCGCGGTCGCTGCGCAATCGCAGACGGCCCAGCCCGAGCACCTCGAGCAGCTCCACCCTTCGAGCCAGGTCCCCGACCGGTACGGCCTGGGCCCTGGCGCTCTGCACCTCATCGAGGACATCGAGGAACTCCACCGGGTGTTGCTCGAGGTCGAAGGTGACGATCTCCTCCGCCGCCTCGAAGGGCGCGCTGGATCCCCCGCACGCGATGCACCCCAGGCTCACCCCCAGCAAGACTCTCATCGGGGAAGTCTAGCTTTCTCCCCCTCTCCCCCTACGGCAGGTTCGCGCCCAAACCGCCACGGCTGCTAGGCTGGCCCCATGCAACGCCGCAGGTTCCTCAAGACCGGCCTCGGGGTGGGGCTGGCCGCGGGCTTGGGCGGAACGGCACGCTTCCTGTTCCTTCCCCCCGGCCCGAGCTCGCCCTTGGCCTCGGTGAACGAGCTGGCCGTTCGACTCTACGAGGGTTTGAGCGACGAGGTGCGCCAAGTTGCCTGCGTTGCGTACCAGCATCCCCTGCGCCAGCTCCACAACCGCGGCGTGGGAGGAGGCGGTCTTGCCGTGGGACCGCGCCACTTCAGCTGGGAGCAGCGCGGACTGTTGACGGACCTGTTCCACTCCGGCCTCTCCCAGGCAGGACGTGAGCGCATCCCCAGGCAGTTCTTCCTGCGCTGGCCGGGGGTCCAGCTGACCAAGCTCCTGTTCTGTGGAGACCCTCGAAACCCTCCCTACCAGCTCATCCTCACGGGGCCGCACCTGAACCTGAGGCTCGGAGGCACGAGCGAAGAGGGCGTCGTGTTCGGGGGCCCGCAGGTGTACGGAGATCAGCGTGGAAACGGCCGGCGGGGCCTGCCCGGCAACCGCTACCGCTACCAGCTGGCCCTGGCCGAGGAGCTGATCGACCAGCTCTCGCCCGGCGAGCGGGAGGAGATCGTCTGTCCCCAGGCACCGCCCCAGACGGACATCCAGCTGCGGGGAGCGGGGGCGAGCTTCGACGGACTGCCCGTCGGTGGCTTCTCGAAGCCGGCCCGACAGGCGGCCGAACGTCTCGTCGCCGGGATCCTCGCAACCTACGCCCCCGACGAGGTTGCCGAGGCTCGGGCAGCTCTGGAGGCCAACGGAGGCGTCGACGCCCTCTCCTTCGCCACCTACGAAGAGGCCGACGAGGGACCCAGCTACCCGCACCAGATCTTCAGGCTGGAAGGCCCCGCCGCGGTGTTCTTCTACCGCGGCTACCCTCACCTGCACGCCTTCCTGCACCTGGCCCACGACGCCGACTCTCCCCTCAAGTCCGGAACCTTCCTCGGGAACAATCCCAAGGAGCTGGTCGGCGGCGC
>JAUIEE010000625.1 GCA_030428965.1 bacterium
CTGCGGGAGATGGGGCTGAGGTAGAGCCGCTCGCCGGGTCGGACGTTCGTTTGCAGGGCGAGGCCAGGGGCCTCCCCCGGGAAATGGCACCCGGGCTTCAGCCCCGGAACGTCCGCGACGACAGAAGAGAGGCCCCGGAGGGGCGAGCGCCCTATGCTAGGGGCTCCCGAGAACCCCATTTTGACAGGCATGGATTCCATCTGGGAAAAGCTCCGTCCGATCGACGTCGAGGAGGTCTCGAAGACCTACCACGCCGCCGAGCCGACGCATTTCTTCTGCATCGACGATTTCCTCCAGGAGGACTTCGCCCGCGAGGTGATGGAGTCCTACCCGACCTACGAAGAGGCGCTCGACAGCGGACACGAGTTCACCAAGCTCAACGAGAACAAGAAGATCCAGGTGACCCACCCGGATCGTTTCCCCGCGCCCGTCCGCAAGCTGCAGGAGATGCTCGACTCGAGCGAGTTCCTCCAGCTCATGGAGAAGATCACCGGGATCGAGGGCTTGACGGCCGACGGCGAGCACTCGGGCGGTGGCATGCACGTCATGGCCGGGCGGGGGCGCCTGGACGTGCACGTGGACTTCAACCTGATCCGTGCGCGCAACCTCTACCGGCGTCTCAACATCCTGGTCTTCATGAACCCGGTTTGGGAGGAGGCCTGGGGCGGCTACTTCGAGCTGTGGGATCCGGACGTCAAGCGTTGCCTGCACTCCCTGGCGCCCAGGGGCAACCGCTGCGTGGTCTTCAACACGACCGAGACCAGCTACCACGGCGTGACTCCGATCGAGACCCCCGCCGGGGTGACCCGCAACTCCTACGCGGCCTACTACTACACCCACGAAGCGCCCGCAGGGACGACGGGAGAGTTCCACTCCACCCTGTTCCGTGCCCGTCCCGACGAGTGGATGCGCGGCAAGGTGATGGCGCCTGCGGAGAAGCTCCTGCGCAACCTGCGACACAAGATCCGCAGGAATCGCGGCTGAGCGATCCCCTCCGCCCTCCATGAAGAAGAAGGGCCGGGCAAGCGTGCTGCCTGCCCGACCCTTCGTTCCTTGGTGCTGCCCTAGGGGCTACTGGGCGGTAGCGACCCCACCGTGGTGGTTCCCGCGGCGCACGCGGAAGACGTTGCGCTGCAGCTCGCCGCCGATGTCCGTGTTGCGACGGATGACGGTGGCCAAGCTCTGTCGCTCGACGATGAAGAGCAGGGCCGGGCCGAGGTAGCGCTCGTACCAGAAGCGGTCCCCGTCCCGCAGGCGCTCGAACTGGTCGGCGAGGACCTCGCGCACGAGCTCGCCCACGAGGGCGCCGTGCACGTGATCCTCGGCCAGGCCGCCTACCCAGGCGTCGATGTCGTTCACCGAGGCGTAGGCGTCCTGGAGCCGCTGCTGGACCCCAGCGTCCGAGGAGACGTCGGCGAAGCTGGCCGCGGGAGCGAGCCCGTAGGCCACCCGCAGGTCGTTGTAGCTCGGCACGCCGTGGTCACGACCGCGCTGGATGTTGAGGGAGGCGAGGTCGAAGCCGCCGGCTCCCGGAGGACCGAACAGGAAGTTACGCACGTCGTCGATGACCTCGACGTCCACCGCCTGGGCCTGCTGGTTTGCCAGCCCGAGCAAGAGACCGTCGATGCCGTTGTCGACGATCTCCTGGGGGTTGAAGAAGGCGTCGCGCAGCTCGATGTTGCCGGCCGGGATCGGATCGAGATCCGAGTCGAGGCGCATCAGGGTCGAGCTGAGCATGCTGTGGCCGAAGCGGTA
>JAUIEE010000192.1 GCA_030428965.1 bacterium
ACAGCATGAAGGCCAACCAGGGCACTTCGGACCACCAGGAAGCCATGTACCGTCTGGCGGCCAGCCTCGATCAGCTCGGCGTGAAGCTCGACGACAAGATGCAGCACCTCGGCCAGCGGGTCGAAGAGCGCATGGAGAAAGTAGGCTCGGCCGTCGACTCGGCCCGCGCCTCGATCGTGGAAGAGCTGCACGAGACCGGTTTCACGCCCGCCTCCGCCGCGGGCATCCACAACCGGCCTTCGGCTCCGGGGCATCAGCCCCAAGAGGCCTATCACCAGCAGCAGGCCCAGGCCTCCGCAACGTCCGCGGCCTACCCCTCACAGCCGGCTCATCCGCAGGCTCCCGTGTACCACCAACCAGCTCCGGCGCAACAGCAACCGTTCGGACAGACGCAGCATCATGAGCCTGCGCCGGGGCCTTCTCTCAACCACGAGCAGGAGTTGCTCGAGGTCGTCGTCGATCTCGAGCCCGACGAAGAGGCGCGGGCCCAGGCCGAGTCCGACGCCCTGCTGAGCACGCTGGACGAGCTCGACAACATCATCGGAGACGCACGGGCGGCCCGACATCCCTCGGGGCCGGTGGGCGGACCTGCCTCCCACCCTTCGCAGCCGTTCGATGCTCCCATGCCGCCGCTGCCGGAGACCAACCAGCCGCCCCCGCGGCCCATGCCGCCCATGCCGGGCGGCAGCTCACCGAACGACCTGGACGCGCTCTGGCCGGAAGGTCCGAACCCAGCGCCCTAGGAGCCGCCGGAATCGGCGGGGGGAGCGTCTTTCCCCACCGCCTTGTCCTTGAAGAAGGTCGCGAAGGGGTTGAAGGCCGTCGGTGCCTTCTGAGCCTCGCGCACGGCCGCGGCATCGAAGGAGTCGTCCTTGCGATCCCGGCCGCGCCCGCGTCCCGGCCCGCCACGGTGTCCCCCGCCCGGACCGCCGCGCCCGCCGCCTTTGCCGCCGCCACCGCGACGCCCGCCCTTGCCTTTTCCGGGACCTTCGCCGACCACGAGGCCATCACGCCGGCTCTGGGCCGCGCGTCGCACGGGCTGGTACTCGGGCCAACTCGTCTGTGCCTTGTCCTCGGGCTTGCGCCGGGGCTTGCGACGTTCCGGAGTGCGCCGCTTGGGCTCGGGAACGTTCTTGAGGGAGAGCTCGATCCGCGGCCCGCTGGCGTTGGTCACGCGAGCCCGCACGATCTGTCCGATGGAGAACAGTCCCCGTGCATCACGCACGTAGCGGTTGGACATCTCCGAGATGTGGATCATGCCCTCCTTGGCGATCCCCAGATCGATGAAGGTCCCAAAGCTGGCCACGTTCGAGACGATGCCCTCGACGACCTGCTCCTTCTCGATCGTGTCGGGATCGGTGTCCGGTGCGAGCAGGTAGGGAGGGAAGACGCTGTGACGCGGATCGCGTCCCGGATAAGCGAGCTCGCGCACGACGTCGCGCCAGGTTCCCTCATCGACGTCGAGGTCCGCGCGCTTCATCCCGCGCGTTCCGTCACGACTTCCGAGGACTTCGTCGAGGCTGCGCCCGTAGTGGGCCAGGATGCGCGAGACGAGCTCGTACTGCTCGGGGTGTAGAGCCGTCCTGTCGAGGGGCTGCTCGGAGTTCTCCACGCGCAGGAAACCGATCGCGTTCTTCCACGCAACGGGATCGAGGAGCCCCTCATCCAGGAGCTCCTGGCGCGAGCTGAAGGGGCGCTCGGTCCGTCGTTCGACGAGCTTGCGGGCCAGATCGAAGTCGAGGCCGGGGATGTAGCGCAGGAGGGACAGGGGGGCGCGGTTGAGATCGCACCCGACCTGGGCCACGCACGACTCGAGCGTCTCGTGCAGGATCCTTCGCAGACCGGACTTGCTGATGACCGACTGTTCGCCCCCCAAGCCGAGGTGACGGGCTTCGACCTTGATCAGCTCGCGCAGAGGGTCCTGGTGACGACGGGCCAAGCTGATCGCCATGCGCCCGGGCACCGAGTAGTCGGCCAGCTCCGAGCGCGCCTGCTGGGAGTTGGCGTAGCTGGAGAGACCGGCTTCGTTCACGAGGAAGACACAGGGGTCCGCCTGGATCAAGTGCAGGATCTCGCGCAACAGAGCTGCGCTCTTGCGAGCCCCCTTGCCGTGACCGACAACGAGGGAACGGGAACCGCTGTCTCGTATCGCCGCGCCCAGCTCGTTGGCCAGGTCTCCGGGGCGCTTGCCCTTGGTCTCGATACGCACCTCGGGGGAGCTCGGCTTGCCGTCCGCATCCACCGTCACCAGGGTCCAATCGCCCTTGGCGTTGACGTCGAGCCCGACGGCCGGGCGTGGTCCGGCCAGGGGAGCCATGAGAACCTGACGCAGGTGCTGGTTGATCAGGCGCAGGGCCTCGTCCTCGGCGCGCTCGCGCAACTCGGCCCGCAGGTCCTCTTCGATCATCGGCAAGATGCGCTGATCGATGGCCTGCTCGGTAACCGAGGTCAGGATGCCCTTGAACTCCGGCTTGGGGCGCTTGCAGATGGCCGCCAGGATGCGCGGAAGAGCGGCGCTCTTGTCGAACTCGATGTGCGTGATGATGTGCCGCTGGATCTGCGCCTGTCGCAGGTTCAAGAGCTTGTGCCCCTGGATCTGGCGCAGACCCTCGTTCACCTTCAGAAGGGAACGGCTGCGCCCCAGCTTCTTGTCGTCGACCAGGGAGCGAACGCTGACCCGCCCGTGCTTCCGTACCGTCCTGCGCAACAGGCGCCTCGCGCTCGGGTTGCGGCCGATGCGATCGGACAGGATGCGCATCGCCCCCTCGAGAGCCTGGGACTCGGTGTGAACGTCCCGATCGGGATTGACGAAGGGCGCGCAAACGCGAGCCAGCTCCGGCGTCAGGTCGACCTTGCCCCCCAGGGTCGCGCTCGCTGCCGCGGGCGCGGGCTCCGCAGCTGCGGGTGCGGACTCTTCAGCCGCGGGGGTCTGGGCTTCCTCGGAGCCGGCTCCCGCGGCCGGTGCCTGGGAATCGGCCTCGGCCGCTTCGCCCGCTTCGGGGTTCTCCGCGGACGGGTCGCCTTCGGCCGGCCCTTCCGCGGCAGCGGCGGGGCTCTCCTTGGGCGCGGACTCGACGAGCAGATCCGCCAGGCCGCCCAGACCACGGTCGAGGGCCAACTGCACCTCCGGTTCCGGACGACGATGGGGAAGCAGGTAGTCCTCGAGCTCGCCTCGATCGACGCAGTCCTCGACCTCCTTGCGCCAACCCTTGGGATCTTCGCTACCCTGTTCCGCAAGCTCCTTCTCGATCGACCTCAGGATGGTCGCGCGCCGTCCTTCGAGCTCTTCGAAGCTTCGGCGCCGACGATCGAGCCTGCGCAGGGAGCCCTCGGTGAGCTGCCCGACTTCAGCGCGACGAAACTGGGCGATGTAGGGAGGACGGAGCCCCTGCCCCAGGAGCTCGAGGGCCAGGGCGACCTGGTCCGGCTGGACGCTGAACTCCTTGGCGAGACTGGCGACGATCGGTTCGGATAGCGACATCTCTGGAACCGGGCCTCAGTCCCGGAAAGGGCGGAAGCACCCCAGGGCGGCTCCTCCGCGAGAATCGGGCGGATATGTTACCCGCCTCCCCGGGAGATGTGGTCCACAATTCCCCCGGCGGCAGAAGGCCCCCGCAGGGCTCGAATCGGGCCTTCTAGATGCTCACGACCTGGACCAGCGCCTTGCCGAAACGGAAGCCGGCGGCATCGTCCAGACCTGTGATGATCTTCCCGTCGCGCTGCACCTGGACGCCCGTGTAGCGGCCTCCCGCAGCCTCGATCGCCTGGGCCAGGGCGGGATCGCCGGTGATCTTGCGCTTACGAACAACCCCCGCCGCGGCGAGGATTCCCACCGCTTCTCCCCAGGCCGCCAGCAGCTTGTCCTGCTCCGATGCCTCCCGCGCCAGCCGCTGGGCGTCCGGGTTTTGCACGAGCTCCTTGGCACCTGGACCTCCGCAAAAGATGACGCCCGAGAAGTCGCTCATGTGAACGTCGGACAGCTTGCCGTCCGCCTGCAGCTCGTCCTGCAAGGCCCCCTTCAAGAAGCCTTCGTCGAGGGTCGAAACGGTGTGCGTCGCGACGTGCACGTTGTAGAGCGCCGAACGCGCATAGCGCATCGTGGTCTCGGCGTAGCCCTCGGGCGGTAGCACGAGGCAAACCGTGCTGACGTACTTGTGGACGACGAGGCCGTCGGCGTCGAGCTCGGCGTTCGGATCGGCTTCCTTCTTACCCATAGGATCGGTCCCTTGAACGTGGGCTAGGCCGGTACTTCGAAGACGGACGCCCGGTTCTCCTCGGCCAGGAGCCCGGCGCCCTGGGAGATCTGCCAGGCCACGCGCTCGTCGAGCCCGGGCAGGGTGACGTCGCCCAGGACGCGGCCGGTCAAACCGTCGCGCACCTCGAGCATGGCGCCACGCGCGATGTAGAGCTTGCCGCTGTCGAGCGCGATGCTGACATCGGGCAGCTCGTCGACGGACTCGTTGGCCACGGTCTCTTTCCAGAGCGGGGTGGCCTCGCCGCTGGAGGGCGAGAAGGCCTGCAAGCGCAACTCCTCCTTGCCCCGCCGGGACAGAGGTCCGGGCACGCGGTTGCCCGTCAGGAGAATGACGACGTCCTCGTTCGCGACCATGTTGTGAATGACCGGAAACTCGGGATCCAGGAAGCCTCCCAGGGTGTCTCCGCTCTCGACGTCGAGGCAGAGAACGCCCTGGCGCTTGCGGGCTTCGTGCGTGTAGACGAGGAACAGCCGGTTCCCTTCGCGCGCGAGGATGTGATAGCGCTCGCCTTCGCGGTTGTACGTCCACACGTCGATCATGGGCGAGGTCATGATCCCGCACACCCGGGCGGGGGTGACGGTCACGCACATGTCGCCGGCGACCAGGGCCTGGTCGAAGGCCTGGATCTCGTTGGCCCCGATGAGCTCACCGCTGTCGAGCGACATGCGGGTGATGCGGTGCCCCTTGATGCTGGGACCCAGGACGACCACGTCCCCCTCGTCGCCGAGGCCGCTGCCGAAACCGCGCCCGTAGCCGACCTCGCACGGGGAGACCCACAGTTCCTCCCCGGTCGCTCGGTCGAAGGCGCCGAGCTTGCCGGGGATGACGTTGTCGATCCACTTGCCCCCTGCGGGGGGGTCGTAGCCGTGGAGAAAGACCGGGCCGGACTGGCCGAAGGCGATTCCGTCGATCTCGCCCTGGAACTCCCGACTCCACCTCCTGCGCGCTGTGCGAGTCATGGAGGGCATCCTAGCGACGGGGACCTTGGGCGCAACCGAGCCCTGGGAGGATCAAGCCTCCCCGTTCAGAACTTTCTCGGCAAGGGCATGGGGCACCGGACGGTACTCCTGAAGCTCCATGGCGAAGGAGCCACGGCCTTGGGTGGCCCCCCGCAGGGCGGAGGTGTAGGCGAACATCTCGGCGATCGGAACCGCACCGCGAACGATACGCAGGTCTCCGCTCGCTTCGACCTCGGCCACCTCGCCGCGGCGGCCGTTCAGGTCACCGACCACGCCGCCCAGGAACTCCTCGGGAACGCGCACTTCGATCTTCATGATCGGCTCGAGCAGGGTGGAGTTGCCCTGACAGGCCTCCATGAAGGACTGGTGTCCCGCCGCCTGGAAAGCCATCTCGCTCGAGTCCACGTCGTGGGCCTTGCCGTCGAACAGCACCGCCTTGACGTTCACGAAGGGGTAGCCCGTGCGACCTCCGGCGAGCACGGCGTTCTTCACGCCCGCGCCAACGGCCGGGATGTACTCGCGCGGCACGGCGCCGCCCTTGATCTCGGATACGAACTCCACCGGCTCGGTCTCGATCTCGGCGGACTCGTAGCGCATGTGGATGACGGCGTACTGACCGCGACCACCGCTCTGACGAACGTAGCGGGTCTCGATCTCTTTCAGCTTGGTGAGGCGCTGCTTGTAGGCAACCTTCGGACGACCGGTGCTCACCTCGCATTTGTGCTCGTTGGTGATGCGGCCGAGGATGACCTCCAGGTGCAGCTCGCCCATTCCCGAGATGACGAGGTCGCCCGTCTCTTCGTTCGTGCTGGCGCGGAAGGTCGGATCCTCGCGCGTGAGCCGAGCGATGACCTCCGTCAGCTTGTCGCGATCCTGCCCCTTCTTGGGTTCGATGGCCATCGAGATGACCGCCTCGGGGAACTGGATGGCGCTGAGCAGGATGGGGTGCTCGTCGTCACACAGCGTATCGCCGGTGACCGTTTGCTTGAGCCCCATGACCGCGGCGATGTCGCCGGCATGGATCTCGTCGACCGCCTCGCGCTTGTTCGCGTGGATGCGAAGCAGGCGCCCGATGCGCTCGTAGCGCCCGGTGCGCGGGTTGAGCACCCGTGAGCCCTTCTGGAGCACGCCGGAGTAGACGCGCACGAAGGTCAAGTCCCCCGTCAGCTCGGCCACGGTCTTGAAGACCATGAGCGACATCGGAGCGTCCGAGCTGGGACTGCGTGTCGCCGTCTCGTCGCTGCGCGGGACCATGCCCTCGACCGGCGGAATGTCGAGCGGGTTGGGGAGGTAGTCGATGACGCAGTCCAGGAGGTAGCGCACGCCCTTGTCCTTGAGGGCCGAGCCGCACAGGACCGGGGTGATCTCCATGGCCAAGGTGCCCTTACGGATGGCCGCTTGCAGGAGATCCAGGGGAATCTCCTCGTCCTCGACGAACAGGTCGAGCAACGCCTCGTCGAACTCGGCCGCCGTCTCGCACAGCTCGTGGCGGCGCAGCTCGGCTTCCTCGGCCATGTCCTCGGGGATCGGGATCTCCTTGCGCCCCTTGCCTCCGTCCTCCTCGAAGGCGTAGGCCTTCATGGCCACCAGGTCGATGACTCCCGCGAAGTCCTTCTCGGCCCCGATCGGGATCTGGATCACGAGCGGACGTGCTCCCAGGCGATCGATGAGGGATTGCACGGCCTTCTCGTAGTTCGCACCAATCCGGTCCATCTTGTTGATGAAGCAGATGCGCGGAACCTTGTAGCGGTCCGCTTGACGCCAAACCGTCTCGGACTGGGCCTCGACGCCCTGGACGGCGTCGAACACGGCCACGGCGCCATCGAGAACGCGCAGGGAGCGCTCGACCTCGGCCGTGAAGTCCACGTGACCGGGGGTGTCGATGATGTTGATCGTGTGCTTGTCCCACTCGACCGTGGTGGCCGCGGACTGGATCGTGATGCCCCGCTTCTGCTCCTCTTCCAGGAAGTCCATCGTGGCCGCCCCGTCGTGCACCTCCCCGACCCGGTGAATCCGGCTGGTGAGGAACAGGACACGCTCGGTCACCGTGGTCTTGCCGGCATCGATGTGGGCCATGATGCCGATGTTGCGGTGACGTTGAAGGCGGGCGCCGTCGGCCTTGCTGATGACGGCTTTTTCGGTCTTGACTGCGGAGGACATGATGGAACCAGAGTTTCGAAAAAAAGAGGAGCCTTGGGGGCCTCCGGGGCCCGGAAGAGGGCTTTGGGGCAAGCAATCCCTTGGGGAGGAGGCTCGGAGAGGGTGTACGGGGACCCCGAAACCGAGCACGAAGCAAAAAAGGCTATCTCAAAACCAGGAGGTGTCAACCGAACGCTTTGCGCGATGAAAGGCCTTCAACACGGAGCTGGCCTTCTTTGAAGTCGGCACAAAGATGGCTTTCCCGGGTCAGCAAGCGGATCGAGGGGCTGAATTCCGCCGGGATCCCAGGGCGGGAGGGGCAGGACGGTTTCCGACCCGGGTCAGGTCGGAAGGGATCGAGGGCGCCACCCACACGTCCGGAGAGGCCCATGGCCGGGGAAACGAGCCCGGCCCGGAAAGGTCACCAGGCAGGGTCCTCCACCACCTGCCCCCCCGGTCCCCCATCGACCAATCCGCCCACCGGGACCCCCGAATCGACCTCACGACCGCCGGCCCGGTAGCGGTGGAAGCGCATCGGGATCCCCTCCCCCCGGCCCGGCTCGGCAACGTCCTGCAGGTGGACGCCGAGCCGCCGCTGACCCTTCAGCCAGGGCTCGGGCGCTGGACCGATGCGCGCCAGCTCGTCCCCGACCTCGACCTTCTGTCCAGCCCCCACGAGCAGGGATCCCGGCTCGAGGTTGGAGCAGACCAGGAACTGCTCGGGCGCGACGCGCAGGCAGAGGAACGGCCCCATGGGGCCAGCGTCCTCCCGTGCCAGCACGATCTTGCCCGCCGCCGGTGCCAGCAGGATCGGATCGGGATCCTCGCGGATGAATTCGAAGCCGTAGCGGCGGTCGGGCTGCAGGACGAGGGCGTTCTGGGTACGGGCCTCCCCGCCCCACAGGACCTGCCAGGCCCCGCGGAAGGGTAGCCGGAAGGCCACCGCGCTCGGGCGTCCGTGATGGGAGGACGGATAGGGGTAGGGAAAGGAGTGGATCCAGACCACGGCTCCGAGGCAGGCGAGGGCGACCGTGCGCTTGCGCTGGAGGAAGGGCCGCTTGAGGGCGCACCAGAACAGGGCGCCCGCCAGCACGAGCGCTGCCGTCAGTCCCAGGGCGAGCGATCCCGTCCGGTAGGCCCGGATGGGGCCCTCCCCCCCAGGCCGTGAGCCGAGGTAGACGAACAGGATCAGGGTCGCGAGGGCCAGGGCGAAGGCGACCCAGGCCCAGGGCTCGAAGCCCCGCTGAGGAGGGGCTTGGGGTCTCAACGCGGCCTCCAGGGGAGAGGTGAGGGACCGAGGCCCGAGGAAGAGCCCCGGTCCCGACGAGAGAAGGCGGTCTCCACCCCAATTAGCCGTCTCGAAGCAAGGGAGATGCCGGCCCGATCCATCCATCCGGATCCCTCGGAGGAGGGGAAGTTCTGGGACCCGGGGAGGCCGGCAGCCCACTCAGGCCGCCCTTCTTTCGCTAGGCTCTCTTGGCCCGAGGGCGGGCAGCTTTCAAGCGCTTCCCACCCCTGGGACCGGCCTAGCGATCGCGCAGGCCCGGGCGCAACGGCGGCGGTGCCCATCCGAAGACGTAGCCGAGCTCCCAGACGCTCCCCTCGAGGGCGTCGTTGTCGCTGTTGACGTCCTGCAAGACGATCTGCCACTTCGAGAGGTGGCCCCGCTTGCGGCCATAGACGTTCAGGACGACGCTGATGCGGCCGGTCTCGTCGGCATC
The DNA here is from genome assembly GCA_030428965.1 of bacterium. Lineage (GTDB taxonomy): Bacteria > Planctomycetota > UBA1135 > UBA1135 > JAUIEE01. The sequence continues at coordinate 9,076 of JAUIEE010000192.1, forward strand.
GTCGAAGCGGTCGAGGCGCAGGCCGAGCTCGTACTGCGCCTCGTCCCCGAACAGGTAGCTCAGGGTCAGGCTGAAGGGGCTCGAGTTGCCCTTGTTCGTGTTCAGGAACTCGTTGTTGTCCGCCCCCTGGGCCAGGCCGCCATCCACGTCGAATTCCTCGTCGTGGGTGATGATGTCCCCGTGGAAGTAGAGCGAGCCCACCGAGAGCTGGGCCTCGGCGGCTGCCTGGGTGAGGCGCCCCCCTTCGAGTCCACCCCGACCAACACGGTCCATCACGGGGTGCACGCCGCGGTGACGGCGGCGGGCGTCGCCGCGCTGGTGGCCCAACGCGAGGCGCTGGTCGGGCTGCTGC
>JAUIEE010000626.1 GCA_030428965.1 bacterium
GGAGCATCTGAACTAGGATGGGACCTCTCGCTCCCTTCGACGGTTCTCCACCCCCGAATACCTTCCATGGGCACCCTCCGCATGAATCGCCTCTCCCAAGTCGCCGCAGGCCTGCTTCTCACAACGGGGCTCTCCACGGCCCAGGTCACGGCCATCGCGCCCGAGCTGCACGTGCGCCCCGTAGACGACGCCTTCGAGCTGTCGATCCAGATCGGGGTCGAGAGCGAGGTCCTTCGTCGGACCTCGAACTCGATCCTCGAAGCCGCCGTGCGTGAAGTTCCCGGTCAGAGCGCGCTAGCGGTGACCTGGACCGAGATGGATCCGGGCCGCAACGAGACCCCCTACTACGCGCTCAGCCTGGATGGGGCGAACTTCCACCCCCCGCGCGCCACCTCGTATCAGCTCAAGCTGCGCCAGGGAGACTTCGACCCGCGCGCGCGCCGGAGCAGCCTTCGCTCCGCCTTCCGCGCCGAGCGCTCGAGCAACCAGTACATCGTCCAGTACTGGACCCAAGGCATCGAAGCCTATCGCGAGACCCTGACGGGCATGGGGGCCGAGATCCAGCTCTTCCTCGCCTGGCACGCGAACGTGGTCGAGATGGACCGCGAAACGGCCAAGGCCGTACGAACGCTGCCCTTCGTACGCTGGATCGGGCGCTTCCACCCCGGCTACAAGCTCGAAGAGGAGCTCCTGGCGGAGCAGATGTCCCTGGTCGAACAGCCTCCCTTCCAGCGCGTCAACATCCTGACCACCGAGCGTGGCGGGCACGATCCGGTGATCGCACGCATCGCCGAGCTGGGCGGAACCCTCGAGCACGTCTCCCCCGACTCCTACCTGCTGAGCGCCACCCTGACCGGGACCCAGATCGCGAACCTGGCCCGCATGGACGAGGTCCAGTGGATCGATCGCTGGCAGGCCCCCGAGAACGACATGGCCATCGCCCGCAACTTCCACGGCTCCACGACCCTCGAGAACAACCTGGGTTACACGGGCCAGGGCGTGCGCGTCGAGGTCATGGACAGCGGCTGTGAGCCCAACCACGGGGACTTGCAGAACTACATCGTCCACAACGGCAACAGCCCCGACCGTCACGGCACCTGCGCGTCCGGGATCGTGGTCGCGACCGGTCTGGGCAACGCCTCCGCCAAGGGAGCCATGCCCGATGCGTTCCTGGTCATCGCCGACTACAACTTCCCCTACGGCGGCGGAAACCGGCTCAACCACACCCGGGAGCTCCAGGATCCGGCCCTGCCCTACCAGTGCGTCCTGCAGACCAACAGCTGGGGCAGCGGGCTGACCACCGCTTACAACAGCACTTCCCAGAACATGGACCTGGTCCTGTTCGACGAGGACCGCATCAGCATCCTGCAGTCCCAGTCCAACCAAGGAACGCAGCTCTCGCGTCCGCAAGCCTGGGCCAAGAACATCATCTCGGTCGGCGGCATCGTCCACAACAACTCGGGCACCAAGCTCGACGACGGTTGGTTCGGGGCGGCGAGCATCGGTCCGGCCGCGGACGGCCGCATCAAGCCGGACATCGCCAGCTTCTACGACTCGATCGAGACCATCGACCAGCTCGGTGGCGCGGGCTATGCGAGCGGCGACTACTACGGCTTCTTCGGCGGCACCAGCGGAGCGACCCCGATCGTCGCAGGGCACGTGGGCCTGCTGTACCAGATGTGGCACGAAGGCGAGTTCGGAAACGCGACCCCGGGGTCGACCGTGTTCGAGAATCGCCCCTTCAACACGAC
>JAUIEE010000193.1 GCA_030428965.1 bacterium
CCAGCGGCCGAGGTCGGGCTCGACCGTGGGCCGCACGTTCGGATCGTAGGAGATCAGGCGCCGCCCCGCCTCCCGCCGCGCGAGGGCGAGATGGGCGGAGGCGACGGGCTCTTGCAGGGGCGATGCGGTCATCGTGGACTCCTGGAAAACGAGAGAGTGTCGGGCATGGATGGGGGGGAAAGAGGAGCGGGGAAGACCGTTGAACTGGACCCCGAGCAGCTGCCCAAAGCATGCCCGTGTACCCCACGTACCCTCCAGTTCGTCCGGTCTCCCCCGTTCCCTGTGCTCATGAATCCGATCCCAGGGAGCGCAGTCGTCGGCGGGCTTCTTCGGCCGCCTTCGACTTCGGGTGCCGCTCCAGGATTTCTCGGTATTGCTCCGCGGCCTTTTCAGGATCCTCGAGCCTTTCGAGGCAACGGCCCGCGCCGAGCAGGGCCTGGGCCACCGGCTCGTCGTAGCCGTAGAGGACGGAGACCTTGAGGTAGGTCGAGAGGGCTTCTTGGATGTCGCCCCGGGTTTCCGCCAGACGACCCAGTCCGAGGGTGGCCTTGCAGGCCAGCTCTCCCTTGTCGAGGGAGAGCACCCGTTCGAAGGCCTGGGCCGCGGGGCGCTCGCGCCCCAGTCCTTCGAGGGCCTTGCCGCGCCACAGCTCGGCTTCGGCCCGGTGGGAGAAGTCGGGATGCTCCTGGGCCAGGGCGGCGAGGCGCGCTTCGGCTTCGCGCCAACGCTCTAGCTCGCCGTAGGCCAGGCCCAGGCGAAAGAGGGCCTTGGGAAGCACCTCGTGTCGTGGAAGGCGCTCGCGCAGGCGTTCCAGCGCTTCGATCGCGGCCGGATAGTCTCCCACCCGGTAGCTGGACTCTCCCAGGAGGAACAGGCCCTCGCCCCACAGCTCGCTCTCGGGGAAACCCTCCACCAGTCGCGCGAAGCTCGAGCGGGCACCGGCCGCATCGTCCCCGCGCAGGTGCGCGAAGCCCAGCTTGTAGAGGGCCTGGGGCTGCACGGGGCTCTCCTCCTTCGCGGCTGCCTCGTACAGATCGGCCGCACGCTCGAGGGACCCTTCTTCGAAGCGGGCCTCGCCCACGAAGAACGCGGCTTCGGCCACGGCGGGGGAGTTGCCCTGGCGGCGGGCGACGCGCACCTGGGCCTCGGCCCGGTCCACGTCCCCCTGGTCGAGGGCCAGGTACGAGCCTTCGATCAGGACGTCCACGGCGACCTTGCGGTCCTGGATCATGGCCAGGAGCTCGTCCAGGACGGCCTGGGGAGCCTCGCGGTCGCCGGTCTCTTTCCAGGCCTCGACCACCAGGCGCGCCGAGGCCAAGCGCTCCTCGTCGCTGGAGCCGACCCGGGCGAAGCGTCGCCAGTGCTCCGTGGCCTGGCGCGCCTGTCCCGCCCGTGCGCAGCTCCAGACGGCGAGCTCGAGCACGGAGCGCTCGAGCTCCGCGTCCAGGTCCTCGCGCGACAGCTGGGTGAGCAACGCGGCTGCACCTTCGTAGTCTTCCTGCTGGAAGCTGCACCAGGCGAGACCGTAGCGGGCTTCACCGGCGACGTCGGGCTCGGGGGAGGCGGCCAGCACCTGCTCGTAGCTGCGCCGGGCCGCGCTCAGCTCTCCGGCCTGGGACTGTCGGTCGGCGAGCAGGGCCAGAGCTCGGGCAACCAGAGGGTGTCCGGGGTGCTCGCGCGTCAGCTGTTCGACCGGGTCCACGGCCTTCAAACCCTCGGCCGCCTGGGCCTCGGCGAACAGCATCTCGGCGTGGCGACTTCCCTGGGGATAGCGGGACAGGTAGAGCCGTCGCGCTTCCCGAGCCCGATCCCCCTGGCCGCTCTCCTGCAGGCTGCGGGCGAGCATGGAGAGAGCTTCCTCGGCCTCCTCCGGCGCGGGGCTCTCTTCGACGGCCTTCCCGAAGTCCTCGATGGCCGCCGCGAGGTTGCCGGTCAGGTAGCGGCACCAACCCTGTCGCGTCAGGGCGCGCGCCTTCTCCTCGGGCTTGGGGTCGAGCGCGAGGCATCGCTCCAGGGCGGTGTGGGCTCGGTCGTAGCTCTCCCCCTGGAACAGGGACTCGCCCAAGACGAGGTAGGCCGAAGCGAGGTAGGGGCTCTGGTCGTGTTCGGCGATCAGCTTCGCGGCCAAGCGCTGGGCGTTCTCGGCGTCGCCTTCGTTGAGGCCGGCCACGGCCGCCGCGTAGAGGGCGTAGTCGGAGCCTCCGCTCTCGTAGGCATCCAGCGCCGAGTCCACCTGACCGAGGGCGCTCAGGAGGTCCCCGCGGGCCACGTGCAGGCGCTCGGCGAGCTCGCCTTCCGGTTGGCCAGCGAGCGCGCGCTCGACGCTGCGCAAGGCCTCTTCGGGCTGGCCCTCTTCGCGCTGGGCGCGCGCCAGCCAGTAGAGCGCTTCGGGGTCGTTGCTGCTCATCCCTTGCAGCACTCTCTTGGCCGCGGCGGCGTCGCCCGAGAGGAAGAGTTGAATGCCGGCCTGGAGCTTGGCTTCCGGAGCGTGCTCGCTGTCGGGGAAGTTCTGCGCGAGCCTGCCGAAGGCCTCGGCGGCTCGATCGTGCTCCTCGAGGGCCGCCAGGGCGAAGCCTTCGCCGCGCAGGGCCGCGTCCGCGAAAGGGCCGCTCTTGACCGAGCGGTAGGCGGACAGGGCCGCCTGGGGGGCGCCGCTCTCGAGGTGCGCTTCCCCCAGGATGACCGCGATCTCCGCCCGGGCTTCGCCCTCGGGAACCGTGCGCAGGTAGTCTTCGGCCCGTTCCACCGTGTCCTCGACGCGGTTCAGTTGCCAGGCGCACCAGACGCGTCCGCGCAGGGCATCCGTTGCGTACTCGGAGCCCGTTCCCTTGGCCACCAGCGCGGCGTAGGTGCGATCGGCCTCTTCGTAGCGCGCCTGGTCGAAGGCGGACTCGGCCAGGAGGAAGCTGGCCGCGTCGTGCAGGTAGCTCTCGCCTTGATCCAGAACGGAGCGCAGGGCACGTTCCGCTTCCTTGTGGCGTCCGCGGGCAAGCTCGCACTGTCCCAGGCGAAACCAGGCCTCGCCGCGGTACTCGAAGCTGCCTCGCTGGGACAGACGCTCGTAGTGGGGGCGAGCATCCTCGAAGCGTTCGAGCTCGAACAGGGCCGTCGCCAGGCGGTAGCGGGCCAGGGGGGCCTTGGGGTGATCGTCGTGTTCGCGCAGGAAGGAGAGGCCTTCCTCGGCCGCGAGCTCGAACATCTCCTTCTCGATCAGCCCGACCAGGAAGCGGTACTGCTCCTCGGGGTCGGAAGCCGATTGGGCGTTGGCGAGCGGGACGCAGAGGAAGAGGGCGAGCCAGGATCGTTTACGCAGCATGGTGAGGGGCACCGGGTGGGGAACGCGCGGCCGGTTGGCGGACGCGGACGGTGGTACGGAATCCGGGCGGGGGCGGCGAGGAGGCCAGGCCTCCTCGCCGAGGGGCAGGCCGTTCGGCTAGCGGATCGAGGTGTCCATGCTCTGCATCTCTGCGCGCAGGGACTTCAGGGCGGAGCGCAGCTCCCGGATCTCGGAGCGCATCTCCTCCAAGAGGAGGGTGAGCTCTTCGACCTCGGCCGAGCTGCCCTGGCGCTGGCCTCGCTGGCCCCAGACGCCGCGTCCGTCGGTGCGCAGGACCAAGGATTCGCCGGGGTCGACGCCGCGTAGCTCGATCTTGCCGTGGGTACCGTCCAGCACGTAGGTGCCCGGATTCAGGCTCTCGAGCTCGTGCCAGCGGATCGTCTCGCTGTTTCCGCCGGGCGAGAGCACGGTGATCCCCGGGCCGTCCGTGTTGATCTCGAAGGCGAACGCGTCGGGCCCGATCAGCTCCAGTTTGCCGTCGCGGCGCGAGTGCTCACGCTGCAGGCGATGCTCCTCGTGGGCCCGGTGGGCCCGTCCTTCGGCCTGGGCGCGTCTCTCCTCGTGCAAGCGCCGGGCTTCCTCATGGGCGCGATGGGCCTGTTCCTCGGCCTGGGCCCGTGCCTGTTCGTGCAGGCGCAGGGCCTGTTCGTGGGCGCGGTGGGCTTGTTCTTCGGCCTCGGCCCGCGCCTGTTCGTGCAGCCGCATGGCATGCTCGTGGGCGCGCTGGGCCTCTTCCTCGGCCCGGGCCCGCAGCTCCTCGTGCTCGAGTCGGCCCTCGTGAGCCTCGCGCTGCTCGGCCCCTTTCTCCCGCGCCAGGAGGGCGCGCAGCTCAGCGATCCGCTCTTCCAGTTCGCTGCGCTCCACGTCGCGTGCGGTTCGGCCGGCGGCGCGGACGTTCTGACCGTTGTCGCGGCCGACGAGGGCGACGAGCTGGTCGGCCACGCCCTGCCAGCGGTTGTCGGCCCTCTGGGCGCTGGGGTAGAGCGCCGCCAGCTGGGCATCCACGTTCTGCATGGCGGCTTCCGTCAGGCGCTGGGCCTCCCGGGCCATCCGCTCACCGTGCTCCTGGGTGGAGGCCAGGGCCGCCAAGGTGTCGGCGTCCCAGACGTCCTCGTCCTGCCACTCCTGGAAGTACTCCTCCCACTCGTCGGTTGCGTCTTCCCACTCGTCCGACCAGTCCGTGACGGAGTCTTCCCAGTCCTCGGACCAATCCTCGAAGGCGTCTTCCCAGTCCTCGAGGGAGTCTTCCCATTCCTCGCAGGCCTCCTCCCAGTCGTCGGCATCGTCTTCGTCCAGGGAGCCGTCTTCGTCCCAGGCTTCCGCGAAGTGCGCCTCCCACATGTCCTCGAAGGAGTCGAGGTTGTCCTCGAGCTCGTCCTCCAGCATCTCGGCCAGCTCTTCCAGCTCGTCCTCGAGGTCCTCGATCCTGTCCTCGTACTCGCCGTCGAGATCGTCGCGGTCGAGCTGGTCGGCCACGCCCTCGATGTGGAGCTCGAGGTTCTCGAGCTCTCGCTCGAGCGAACGCTCCAGTTCCTCGGCGATCGCCTCCATCTCGGCTTCGAGACGCTCGAGCAGCTCTTCGTCTTGTCCGCCGCGGGTGACCTCGGTGCGACGGGCTTCCTGGCGGGAGGCCTTGCCCTGGCACGAGGACTTCTGGCGTGAGCACGACTCGCCGCCGACAGGTTGGAAGGCCAAGGTCAGCGGCGCCGCGGCGCCAAGAACCAGGCCGAGAACGAACAGGTGTCTCTTCATGGCGAAACTCCTCGAGTTTCCTAGGGTCCGGTGAGCGAAAACAGAGCCGGATCGTCCGGCGGTAGCACCTCGATGAGGTGGCGTTGCAGGAGGTCTCGACGGTCGCGCAGGGAGCGCATCCGTTGTTCGATGTCGTCGAGCTTGTCCTCGAAGCGCTCGAGGAGGTCGAGTCCGTGCATTTCATGGCGCAGACCACCGACCTCTTCGTCGAGCAGGCCGATCTCTTCGTCGAGCAGCTCGACCTGGATCCCCAGGCCGATCGGGGCCTGGACGGGAGCCTCCTCGACGGCAGGTTCGTGGGGATGCCCTGGAGCGCGGCTCTCGATCGGCTCCACCGCTTCGACCGGGGCCGGAAGGCTCGAGGCGACCCGCGGGACGCACAGGACCAGGGCACCCACCGCCAGGGCCGCGGTCGGGGTCGACCAGCGTTCCTCTCCGCCCTGGGAGCGGCGTTGTTCCTCGGCGAGCAAGCGTTCGACTCGCTCCACGAGGCGTGAGGGAACCTGGGCCATGCCCGGAACGAGCCGGGGCTGACGCCGTTCGACGAGCCAGCCGGCCACCTCGGTCAGGCAGCTGGCAAGGGCCAATCCGTTGCCCGTCCAGCCGACGGCGAGATCGTCCGCCAGGAGCTCGGCGGTGTCCTGGACCTCGCCGCGCGCGAGGCGGTTCAGCGGCTGAAAGAAGAACAGGCGTTCGATCGCATGCAGCAGGTTGAACCAGAGGGGATCCTTGCGCACGAGGTGTCCCAGCTCGTGGGCCAGCATCGACTCTTTCTGCTCCGCGCTCAGTCCGTGCAGGGCACGCGGCGGCAGGCAGATCTCCGGACGAAGAACGCCCAGGGTGATCGGGCCGGGCAGCGCTTCGCATTGGGTCAGGCGAACGGACCGGGCCAGGCCGCTCTGACGACGGAGGCGCTCGAGCATGGCGTGCAGCCCGGGGTCGAGGACGTCCTCGCGAGCGCGGATTCGGCGGGAGAGGCGCAGCCAGGCCGAGGCGATCCCGATCAGGCCGAGGGCGGACAGGGCGCACCACAGAGCCAGGGCGCCGTTCTTCCAATCGATGGGGGAAGCGGGGTCCGTGGACGGCGGAAGGGCTGCGGCCGGTGCGGGCCGGGCCGGGGCTGCCGCCGCGGGCTCGGGATCCGGTGAGCTCTCCGGGGCCCTTCGCGTTTCGCGCGTGGGGACGACCGAGGGCGGAACGAAGGGGCGGGATCGCGGTGGAAGGTCGGCCTCGTGCGCCAGAGCGAGGGCGGGACGCGGCTCGGGCCGAGGCCGTTCGACCGCGGGAACGGGCTCTTTCCAAGGAGGGCCGGCGACCTGCTGCTCCAGGCTCCACAGCCCCATCACCGGTCGCAGGCCGAGCCCCGTTTGCAGCGAACTGGTCAGGATGGCCCCGACGACGGCCCACTTCCAGAGCCGATCGCGCAGGAGCACGCGCGCTGGGCCCGCGCTGCGCGCGACGAACCAGGCCGATCCGAGCAGGAGCGTGCTGTGGATCGCGTAGGTGATCAGCCAGGCCAAGAGGCCGAACGCGAGGGCCCTAGCGTCCATCGGCTTGGCCTCCTTCCCGGCGTCGGATCAGGCTGCGCAGGCGATCCAGCTCGCCGCGGTCGATCTCTTGTTCGGTGATCAGGTGACTGACGAGGGCGGTCACGTCACCGTCGAAGAGGCGCTCGGTCAGGTCGGCGACCATGCCGCGGGTGACTTCCTCCTCGCTGATCGTGGGGTGGTAGACGAACTGACGGCCCTCGACGCGGTGACCGCACACCCCCTTCTTCTCCATCTTGGTCAGCATCGTGGCGATGGTGGTCAACGCCCGAGGCTTGTCCCCGCTCTCCAGGGCGGCGTGGACCTCGGCCACGGTCGCCTCTTCCCGCTCCCAGAGCACGCGCATGATGGCGTGCTGAAGGTCCCCCAGCTGATGGCTGCGCACGATGGATGTTTCTCCCGAGGTCCCCGGGGCCGGCGGGCCGGCCTCCAGTACGACCTGGGTAGTTGTTACGGAAGCGAAGGGGGGGTGTTTCCCTTCCGTGCGCTTTTTTTTCCGCGCTCCCTAGGGGGAGGTCAGATGCGTCAGCTCCAGGCGCGTCCGGGCAGGGTCGTAGGCCCGATTCCACAGCTCGGTGGGGTCCAAGGGCCCGAAAACCGCCTCGGCGTGGATCGAGAACCCGTCCGAGACCGAAGCCTCGAGCAGGCCCTGGGACGAGGTCCGTCCGCCCCAGCTCCAGGCGCCGGCCTCATCGGACCAGAACCAGACGCGGGAGACGACCTCGGCGTTGCCGACGTCCTTGCATTCGATCTCGAGGGGCCTGCCCGGGGTGAGGGCGAAGGTCCGGAAGGAGGATGAGCCCGCAGGCAGCCCGGTCTCCAGGGGGAGGTAGGCCAGGTCCGGATCCACGATCCGCAGCCGGGCCTCTTCCCGGGCGACCTCGAGGGTGAAGAACCCGCTCTCGGAGGTGCGCGCGTAGCCGTGCCAGGCCCACTCCTCGGCGCCGCGGGAGGAGGAGACCAGGATGTTCTCGAGACCCTGGCCCTGTTCGTCGACCACGCGACCGGAGAACTCGCGGGCGGCCTGCAGCTGGACCTCGAAGGTGTTGCGCTCGGCGCCTACCGATTCGTCGATCAGCCAGGAGTTCAGGTGCCCGCGGGTCGTGCCGAAGACTCCCAGGTGGACCTGGGCCGGGCACAGGAGGTAGGCCTGTCCTTCCTTGTTCGTCACCGTCCGGACGAGCACGGTGGGGGAGTCCCCCGTGCGGTAGGCCCGCACCTCGACCCCGCCCATGGGTTCCCCCTGGGAGTCGAGCACGCTGACCTCGACCGGGTGTCCCTGTTCGGCCACGAGCTCGAGTCCGTAGGACGGACCGCGCTCGCGCGCCAGGGCCCAGGTCCCCAGGTAACCGGACTTTGCGGCCGGGCGGGCGAACAGGTGATAGCTCCACGGGGCCTGCTGGAAGGCGAAGCGCCCGTGTTGATCGGTATGGGTGATCTCGACCAGGGCCAGATCTTCGGCGTGGTAGAGCGCGACGGTCGCGTTCTCCAGGCCGTTCCCCGCTTCGTCCATGTACGTGCCGGAAAGGGCGCCGCTGGGGGGCAGGTACGTCCCCACGCCGGGGACTCCCATCAGGGCAGCGGTGCCGATGCCGAGCATGAGCAGGGCCGCCTTGCCGGGGGTCAGGATCGACTCTCTCACGGCCGGCTCTCCTCGCGCAGGGTGACCAGGGCCTGTTCCAGCTCGCCCAGCATCAGGGCGGTCCGTTCGGCCAGGATGAGCTCTTGTTCGAGCTGGATGCGCTGCAGACTCCTGCGCCTCTCCGAACGCTCCTCGGCGTCGGGGGCGGCGAAGAGAGGTCGAGCTCCGAGCCAGAGGCAGGCCAGGGCCAGGCTGGTGGCGAGGACTCTTGCGAGGGCGGAGTGTCGGGTCTTGGTGATCATGTGCCGGGGGTCGCTGCGAGTGCTTCGAGACCCTGGGAGCAGGCCCAGGACGTCCTGGGTCTCTTTCGGGTAAAGGCGAAATTATCTTGAGCCCCCCTCGCAGCCCCGCGTGCTCGACGTAGGCTCCCCGCGGGCCCTGACCGGAGTCCCGTCCCTCCCCCGAGCGCAACCCGAGGAGAACCGAATGAATCTTCCGCTGTCGAAGTCCCTCCGTGCCTTCCTTCCGCTGGCCCTGCTGGGGCTGGCCGGGTCTCCCTCGGCCCAGACGCAACCCGATGCGGTCCTCTTGCGCTATCCCGACGTCAGCGAAGACGAGATCGTCTTCCGCTACGCGGGCGACCTGTGGCTTGTCCCCAAGGAAGGGGGCGTCGCCCGTCGAGTCACGACGGCGGAGGGCAACGAGAGCTTCCCCAAGTTCAGCCCGGACGGGGAGCGCGTGGCCTTCATGGGAGGCTACGAGGGAGGCAGCGACCTTTACGTCATGGACCTCGACGCCGGCATTCCCGAGCGGGTGACCTTCCACCCGACCCAGGAGGTGCTCAGCGACTGGACGCCCGACGGGCAAGAGCTGCTCTACTGGTCCAGCGAAGTCTCCGGGTTGGGCCGCTTCCAGCGCATCATGCGGGTCCCGGTGTCCGGTGGTCAGCCCAGCGCGCTGCCCGTGCCCTACGGCGCGTTCTCGAGCCTCGACGAGACCGGCACGTGGCTGGCCTACAACCTGACCTCGCGTGAGTTCCGCACCTGGAAGCGCTACCAGGGAGGACGTGCCCAGGACATCTGGCTCTTCAACCTGAAGACCTTCGAGTCCAAGAAGATCACCGATCACCCGGGCACCGATTCGTTGCCCATGTGGCA